>CAZHYI010000034.1:0-8663 GCA_964536595.1 uncultured Candidatus Bathyarchaeia archaeon | reverse complement strand
TTGAATGCCGGTTGCTTCTAAGGCCCAATCCACCCGCTTCTTCATCTCTTCTCGATCGATCCCTAGGTTCTCAAGCCCAAAAGCAACATCCTTCTCAACCGATAAAGCAAACAATTGATTCTCTGGATTCTGAAAGACTAAACCGACACGTAAAGCCAACTTGTGAATTGGGTTTTCGGTCACTTTAAGGCCTGAAACTATCAGTTCTCCTCTTAAGGTTCCGCCATAAAAGTGAGGGATTAAACCATTGAAGCATCTACACAGAGTAGTTTTTCCACATCCGCTTGGACCAGTTATCAGAACGAACTCTCCCTCCTCAATATCGAGAGAAACGCCTCTCAATGAAGGGGTCGAAGAGCCCGGATAGGTATACCACACATCCTTAGCATGTATGATAGGCAATGCGCTTTTCATTAAATTCGGAAAAATGGAACCAATTTAAAGGTAACTACTTATCTTTTAGTTGTTTCCAGCTTCTCCTTCAATATAGATGTACAGATACGTAAAGCATCCTCCAATTTTCCATATCCATTAATACCAGCAGATGTAGAGTGCCCGCCGCCCACACCATTTAAGAGTTTACCTACAGGCTCAGCTAAATCTCTAGCTAAATGAATACCCGACCTTTCATGAAAGTCCCTAGTGCACCTTAAACTTATCTGCACCCTATCTTTCTTTTGCCCCCCCACTATTGAGAGATGGAAGCCAAGGTTCACTAAGGCTCTAGCGGCTGAAGCTTGATAAGAATTCACATGAGAAAGCGCAATTAACCATTCACCTATCGTTAAGACTTCAGCTCTCTGTGAAGCCTTGATACGTGCAATCCTCTCCGATTTTTCCATAGGCATATAAAAAAACTTGAGGACTGATTCAGGCTCAAGACCCTTCTTAATGAGGTCTGTAACAATGAGGAATGTTTTGGCATCAGCTAGAAGGAAGTGGTTGGTATCGAAAACCAACCCTATAAAGATAGCTTCAGCTACATCCCTATCAATCTCGACCTTAAGTGCTTTATACAAGTCGTAGATTATTTCACAGGTAGCTTTAGCATCTTCATCAAAAATTCCGAAAGTTATGTTTAAGGGAGAAGCTTGCGTTTGAAAATGATGATCTATAGCTACGATTGGCGCCTTAGAAGTTTGAACCGATTCCTTAAATTTGCCTAACTGCTCTAAATTGTTAGCGTCCAATACTACTATCATATCCGTCTCTTCAGCATCTATCTCTTGAGCTATCTTTACAGGAAGAAAATTATTGAGATTCTCTGAGAGCCTACTGATTCCATCCGAAGCAATCTTAATCTTTGAGTCTGGAAGAAATTTCTCAAGAAGCTTAGCGAAGGCGTAAGCTGAATACAATGAGTCTGGATCAGCGTTCTGATGACAAAATAAAGTTATAAAGCGCGGTTCCTTCTCAACAATAAAGCCGATTAGATCTCCAAATTTAATTTTAGATCCCTCAGCTTACTTTCAATAGCTATTGATGCTTCATTCAACGCCTTCTTAGCTAAGGTTTCCGCATCCACTTCGCCAACTGTAGGGGAAAGCCTTAATTCAAGTTCCATATTCACATTTAGAGGCTTTATCCCTTCGATTTCTACACTCAAACTTAAAGCATCAACCTTCTTAGGAGGGATTTTTGAGAAAATAAACTTTCTGGCTTTCTCTTCCGCCAATTCACATAGAACTTCAATCTGCTCCATAGTAATTGATGCGGATCTATCATTCTCCAAAAGATTCACCTAAAATTAAGTTACAGGCCTTAAATCTCTCTGCAACTTCTCCTGGAGCTCTTTTAATTGAGTTCGAAGCTTCTCCTCTTGCTTCCCCAAAATATTGATTCTCATATTTAATAGCTCCTTCCTCTCAAGAAGCTCCTCAGTCATCTTTCCCTTCTCAGTTCTAACCATCAATGACCCTATAGATTTATAAATTACTGTGTCATCGCGAACTTTGTTCAACTCATCAAGAGCTTGATCAACCTCTGTTAATTCGAACTCAAGTTGTTGTTTCTGTGTAGAAACCGTTTGAAGAGTCTGTTGTAACTGCTGAAATCTAAGTAGTCTTTCTTGGACTTGAGGTGGAAGTTTTGATAAATCAGCGCTCATAAGCTATAGTTCCCTCCCTTTTAAGTTACCTTACAGTTTCATTCATTAAGAATGGCTGCACTTTAAAATCTTTTGTTTACTCTCAAGTTCCAAAAGCTTCTCATAAATCTCCAATGTCATGCGTATCCAGCTTAAGACAGAGTTGAGGACCGCCCTTAAAGCAGATATATCTTTAGCTTTAAAGTTTAGAATAAGTTTATTGTTTGATAAATCAAGCTTAACGGACGATCTTCTGAAATGCATAACGTCTATTTCGGGTTTAAGGGAACTATAAACATCATTTATAATCTCGGGAGGTAGGGGTATAATGAAATTTGCTGTGGCATCGCATAACTCTCTCAAGAACAATCCACCTCAATGAATGGAGTTTGCAGTTCACTCTGAAACGCTTCTAGCGATCCTTCTGCTAACTTCTCCTAGCTTTGTTGATGGTATATAGGCTCCACCAGTGAACACTAAACCACATTTGGTACATGTCCATACTCCAACACTATCTCGAACCACTGAACGCGATCCACATCTGGAGCAAACGTACTTCCTCTTTAATGCTTGATAAATTTTAATGTATCTCTTTCTTACTGTAGAGCCGTATCTCGCACCGAAACCTCTAACCGGATTAATTCTTTTTTTACCCAAACCTACTCACCCATAATGATTTTTCTCACATACTCCGCCTTTTCACTCGCCAATTTTGCAATATTTAACACTTCCTCTGATGTGAAGTGGCCGCTTCCACCCTTCTGAACGGCGCATATTTTTCCATCTTTATCAATCGTTATTGTTAATCTAGCATCCATCATTTCTTCTTCATCTAATGAAGGATCAAGTAAAATATAATCGTTTATCTTGCAGAAGGTCATCGCTATCGGATAGTTCTTTATGGGTAGAGACTGGTATCCAGCTACTTTCTTTACCTCTTCTTTTTCCACAGTGTATTTAGGAAACTTAGTGTGTAATAGCGCGGCTAGGGTAGCCATAGTTGAGGCATCGATCAAATTTCCACCGTGATTTAAGACATAAATATCTACAAAAACAACGAAAACCTTCTTCCCAGGTATTATACATAGCTTCTCCAGATCGATAGTTTCTGACTCTCTAATACTTCTATCTACAACTCTTGCCAGTTCAATGGAGTTCTCATCCGGCGGACCCGGCTCAAATACTGGTGAAGCTAAAGGAACTAATTCAGCATTAACTGTGAGTACGCCTTTCTCAGGAACGTCAGGGAATGGCTCCCCAATGTCGATCTTTACGCCAACCAATACATCGGTATTTCCTAGATAAACTCTAGCTGAACCTTCAGCCTTCTCTATAACCCCAACCTTAATTTTAATTTCTCTATGTGTATTGAATTCTCTTCCATCCATTCTCTTTCCCGTGGACAACAGATTAAGAATCTGCTTTCTCTCCACATTGGTTATGATTTTGGAAAATTTCATCTCTTATCACTCCAAAGTTGTCGTAAACATTGATCTTAACGCTTTTTTCTGAAGGTTATAAATTTCATTGCAACCCTTGATGGCTAACTCAACAAGCTGTTCAAATTCTTCCAAGGTAACTAAGCCATCCATCTGTAGCAAAGTTATCAATTTCCGATTGGGCATCATGGCTAGAGGCAAATCAGCTTCACCCTCCTTATCCTCAACATCATTCAGATCTAACACTATGTGACCATCCACTTTACCGGCTGCACACGCCGTCACCAAATCCTTCATCGGGATTCCGGCGTCAGCTAATGCTAAAGAGGCTGCTGTGATGCTTGAGCATCTGGTTCCTCCATCAGCCTCTAAGACCTCAATATAAACATCGATTGATGTTCTTGGGTAGTACTCCAGAAAAATGGAGGGCTCCAAAGCTTCCCTTATAACTTTTGATATCTCAATCTCCCTCCTAGAAGGGGCAGGAGATTTTCTATCTTGAACCGAGAATGGAGCCATGTGATATCTGCATCTCAGTAAAGCTCTATCTTGAAGAGCGAAATGTCTGGGGTGCACATTACTTGGACCATAGACAGCTACTAAAATCTTGCTTTTACCCTGCTCTATATATGCTGATCCATCAGCATTATCCACTATTCCTACTTCAATCTTTATTGGTCTAAGCTCATCTAAACCTCTACCATCCACCCTTTTACCTTCTTTAATGAGTGGACCTTCATAACTTCCCAATTCTCTTCAATTCCTCCTTTTCTTTTCTAATCATTTCCGTAACCCTATCTGTAAGTCCTGTGGTGTGAGCTTCCTTCTCGATCATCTTTATGGCTCTTACAGCCAAATTCTCTAAGGCAGGGACTTTACCCTTAACTAATATCATTCCATTCTGAGCTATAGTTATGTGGCATCCAGTCTCAGCCTTAAGCATAGATATCATAGAGCCCTTCCTACCTATCACTCTAGGAATCTTAGTAGGAGTGACTGAAACTATTTGACCACTTCTTATCTTCCCTAGACCCCTCTCCCTTATCGTGATTAGAGGATCCCTAGTTCGATCATATGCTATGACCTTCGCAATTATTAAGTCACCCACATCCAGTATAGATGCTAAGTCATCATTCTTAGGGTTTATAGGTTTAGAGGTGGCTTCAGAGGTCTTTAAAACAGCTAAGAACGGAGAGTTTATATCTACCATCCAGCCCCTTAAGCCAACCTCAACTATTTTTCCTATAACAATGTCACCTACAGTTGGAATATAGAATGATCTCAATGCCACAACGTTAACCCTCTTATTATTAAACTCTACCAAACCGATTCTAGAGGCGTAAATTTCATCACCTATTCTGAATGTGTTTTCACCTTCAAGATATTTTCCTTTAGCTATTAGGTCGCCCGGAATTACGAGATCCCTATTGTTGAAATATAAGACCAAAAAATTATACACCCTCACTTAATCAATTTAGACTCTACATTCCCATGAGTTAATTTACCTAATTTTTCGAGTAGTGGTCCATAGGAGCCAGCTGGAACCTCCACCAGAGCTATCCATGAACCATCACTCTTCCAAACTTCCTTTTTTATCTCACCCATACCCTTAACAACCCCATATGCCTTAGCGGTATAGGTAGGTGGAATCTTAATAGCCACCCTAACATTTTCAACCTTAAGAGGTAAAATGGGGCGTAAAAGCTTAATTATGTCTCGAGCTTGCTCCTCCACAGACTTATTTATATCTATTGAGTAATGTACGTGTTGTAAAGCTTGTTCGATTCTTAATGGAGGATGAGGAAGGCCTGTCTTAGGATCGATGCAGTTACGAGTAATGTAGGAGATTATCTGCTTCTTTTTATCCTCTATAAGACGACGACGTTGCTCAGCGGTTAACTGCAATGCGCCCTTTGAGAGTATAAATTCTGCTATTTTTAAGCTGTCTGTCGTACCAAAATTTTTAATAAGCTTCTCCTCAGACGCTTTTGTCCCTTTACTCACATCTATAAATATAGTATCTGTTACTATTATGTTAGATATTGGTATGTTCTGTCCCATCTTATAGGCTAACGCCTCCTCGGACTTGACAAGTATCTCAAACTGATCTGAACCCTTAGTAAATCGGGCTATAGTGTATTTTTCACCCATAAATCAAGCCTCGAAAAATATGAAGTTTTTGAATTAAGTTAAATCGAGAATTTACTCTTCTCCCTTTTCTATATATGGTAATATCTCCTCATCAGTTAACATTCTCATCTTTTTAGTCTCTCTTGGAATAACAGCAATCTTAATTCTCACATTCTCTCTTTTGGGTTCCTGTGATCGTACCAAACACTTCACAACTAATCTAATACCATCCTCTAAACTCATATCCTCACGATACTCCTTCTTCAAAATTTCTTCAGCGGTCTCCTTTCCCACACCGACAGCAACTGCCTTGTAGCTCCTATAGGATCCGCTAGGATCAGTGGTAAATACTTGGCATCCTTTCTTATCAACTCCACCGATAATTATTGAGACGCCAAAAGGTCTAACACCTGCATGTTGAGTGTAAAGCTGTTTAATATCGCCTATTCGTTTAGTAATTACCTCAATGTCTATTGGTTCATCATACATTAGTCTATTGCTCTGAGCGTAAATTCTCGCTTGATCAATAAGCACTCTAGCATCAGATCCTAAACCTACTACCGCAGCGCCTATATGATCATCAATTCCATAAATCTTCCATGTAAAATTTGGATCTTGCAGACTCGACTCTAATTTCTCTTCAGCTCCTAAAACAACCCCATCTTTACAGATTAAACCAATAATTGTAGCACCTCTATTTACAGTTTCCAGTGCATACTCTACTTGGAAGAGACGACCCTCAGGTGAGAAAACAGTTATCGCCCTATCATAAGCTCCGGGCGCAGCAAACATCGCCATTTTTCACTTCCTCCCTTACTCACATCCTTTCTGAAAAATCATTTCCCTCCCCTAATTAAAAATCTTTTTCTTTTCATTCTTAATTGAGTTGAAAGAGAACATTAAATACTTGGGTTAATTATTATTTTATTTATGCAATATGAGAAGGTATGGAAGGTACTTGAAGATTTATTCAAAACTCTTGTAGAGCAGGGAGAAAAAGTATCTTCTAATATTATTAATGATCTGAGGTCTGCGAAAACTCTAATTCAAATTTACAAGATGAAACCTGACGATTCGCAATCTATAGTGAAGATTGAGACACTTCTAGATAAAATAGAGTCTGGATTGATCTTTCTTATGGAGAAGAGTAGGGGAGTAGAGTCCGCTAAAGAATGGATGAGAAAGATTGAAGATGTGAGAATGGGACGTTTGGAAGTCATTGAGGAAGAAGCTATTACGAGAGCAGTGTATGGCGTTCCTAAAGATAAAAGTTGGATTAAAATAAAGTTAAGTGATGATCTAACGAGGGAAAGGATTGAGGAGGAAGCTAAGGGTCTTAACTTGAAAGTTAAAGAGAGCGGAAAAGAATACGTACTAGTTATTGGAAACAAAGACGATTTAAAATCGCTTATTAAAAATATAGCTGAATCCTCTACATAATAAGAAAATGAATATTTAAAATCCAAAAAGATAAATCAATAAAAATCCAATATTGAACTATGTGTTAGGTCATAGGTTCTGAGGACGGTATTAGATGGATGCCGTACATTAAGAAGATAGAGTTAATGAACTTTAAATCCTTTGGAGGATCCAAGACATCCATATCTCTCGACAAAGGATTTACAGTAATAACTGGGCCTAATGGAAGTGGAAAGACAAACATAGTAGATGCTGTACTTTTCGGTCTTGGTGAGATGAGCTCTAGAAGACTTAGGGCTGAAAACTTCTCAAAACTAATCTTTAACATTGGAGGTGATGGGAGAAAGGCTAAGAAAGCTAAAGTGACTATTCAGTTTGATAATAGTGATGGACATATCCCAGTGGACACGCGTAATGTAACTATTGTGAGAGAAGTTGACAGAAACGGGCAAAGTGAGTATAGAATTAATGGGAAAAAAGTCTCTAGGGCAAAAGTGATGGAGGTACTTTCATTAGCAGGCATAAATCCTTCAGGATATAACATAGTTCTTCAAGGTACCGTGACGAGGCTCAGTGACATCTCATCCACGGAGAGGAGAAGAATAATAGAGGATTTGATTGGAATATCACTCTATAATGCTGAGAAGAGTGAAGCTGAGGCTAAGTTAAGAGAGGCAGATATAGCTATAAAGGCGGCTATGGGGCGGGTAGAGGAAGTTCAGAACCGGATAGATGAATTGGAGGAAGAAAGGAATACGCTATTGAGGTATGAGTTTATTAGGAAGGAGACAAAGCGTCTCGAAGCCATATTATGCTCAAGTAAAATAAAGAAGTTAGAAAAACAAATTGAGGAAGGTCTTAGCGAACTTACGAAGTTACAAAAGAAGGTTGAAGAGCTAGGTGCTGTGAGGGAACGCTTGAGAAAGGTTCGATTCGGAATAGAGGAGGATTGGCGTAGAGTAGGTTCTGAAGTTATAGATGAAGGGAAAGTGAGACTTACAAAGATAGATATGGAACTCAGTGAGTTGAGGGGTGAACTAAACAAGTTAGAGGGCGATATCGAGAGGCAAAGAAGCATAATTAACGAGTTGAAGATAACTAGAGAAGGCAAGATTAGGAGAATTGATGAGCTTAGAGAACAAATTAATAAGAGTTTGGAGAGGATAGCTGAAATAGAGAATGAAGTTGCTTCTCTTCAAGAATACCTTGAAGAGAAGCAACGTGTTTACGACTCTTTATCCTCGCAAATACTTGATTCTCACTCAATTTTAGCTGATAAAGCTAAAAGGATAAATGAGATTGAGAAGGAACTGGATAGATTATATGCGGAGGTTCTTGAAAAGAGGGATTCAATAAACAAGAGAAGGGTGAATCTGGAATCTCTTGAGAAGGAAGCTGAGAATCTTAAAAAGCTTGAAGATAGGTACCTTACCAATAGTAAGGAGTTAGAGAAGTCCCTTAATGAATTGGAGAACGTCAAGAAAGAAGAGGAAGGAAGGCTAATTGAGATTGAAAAATCGATAAAGAGAAAGGCTCTTCAGAAAGAGAAAATTTTAGAGGGTATTTCAGAGGCTGAGAAAATAGCAGAG
>CAZHYI010000033.1:0-8691 GCA_964536595.1 uncultured Candidatus Bathyarchaeia archaeon | reverse complement strand
TACACATTCCGGAAGGCTAAACCAGCCATTATAGGTGTGGAGGTACTGGCTGGAACGATCCGGCCTAAACTCTCCCTCATAACTGAGAGAGGGCGTAATATAGGTGAAATATCTCAGATTCAAGATAGGGGTGAACCCGTCTCTGAGGCTGAGGAGGGATCCAAAGTAGCTATCTCTCTTCATAAACCGATCGTAGGTAGGCACCTTAAGGAAGGCGACATCCTATATGTTAAAGTGCCTGAGGATCACATTAAGCTCTTAACCACTAAAATGACGGATCTTCTATCTGAAAGTGAAATTGAGGTTTTAGATGAATATCAGAAGCTACTTAGGGATCTCAGAAAGAAGATTTACTAAGGGTTAATAAGATTGGAAGTTTAAGGAAGAGCGGTTATAGAGTTATGGAAGTTGGATGTGGAGATGGTTAGGAAAGACGCGCTTAAGGCTTCATTTAACCAGGAGAAAGCCAGTCACATATTCACTCTTGAAAAATTTATCAAACCGAACTCTGTAGCCATAATCGGTGCCTCTAGGGAGCCTGGAGCTGTAGGTCATGAAATAGTTAGGAATATTTTAGAGAGCGGATTTAAAGGCGAGATTTACCCAGTGAATCCTAAGACTAACGTTCTTTTAGGCTTGAAATGTTACAGAAGCGTTCTGGATGTAGGTAAAGAAATAGACTTAGGAGTGGTAGCTGTCCCCGCAAGTATTGTGCCTAAGGTGGCTGAGGAGGCTGGTGAGAGCGGAGTTAAATGCTTAATCGTCGTATCTGCAGGCTTCAAAGAGATCGGTGTGGAAGGTGCAGCTAGAGAGAAGGAGCTGATAAGCATATGTAGAAGGTACGGGATGAGACTGTTAGGGCCTAATTGTTTAGGAATTATCAATACCGTAACTCCTATAAACGCCTCCTTTGCGAGGCAGATGCCTGGTAGAGGGAGGATGGCTTTTCTATCTCAAAGTGGGGCTCTTTGTACAGCTGTTTTAGATTGGGCTGAGAGGGAAGGTATAGGGTTCAGCAGCTTAATCAGTTTGGGTAATATGGCTGATACGGACGAGACGGACTTCATAGAGCTGCTTAGGTGGGACGAGGAGACCAAAGCGATACTAGTCTACATTGAAGGTGTTAAGGATGGTAAACGCTTCCTTGAGATAGTTCCTAAAGTGACGAGAATAAAGCCTGTTATAGTCTTAAAGGCTGGAGTTTCAGATATAGGTGCAAGGGCAGCGGCTTCTCATACGGGTTCCATAGCGGGCAGTAAAGTAGCCTATGAGTCAGCATTTAAGAGATGTGGAGTTTTGAAGGCTGATTCAATCGAGGAGTTATTTAATCTGGGGATAGCTTTATCTTCGCAGTCTCCTCCAAAAGGAAGGAACTTAGCCATCCTAACTAATGCTGGTGGACCAAGCATCGTTACAGCGGATAGCGTAGCAGCTAACAACCTGCATCTTGCTTGGCTCTCCCCATCAACCGTTGAGAAGTTAAGGAGTAACCTACCTTCAGAATCATCATGGATCAATCCTGTAGATATTCTGGGAGACGCTCTCCCAGAGAGGTATTCTCTCGCTCTCGAAACCTTACTGAATGATAATTGGGTGAATGCTGTAATAGTAATTTTGACACCTCAAGCCATGACGCAGCCGCTAGAAACAGCTAAGCGAATGATTGAGCTTAAATCCAAATTTCCTGAAAAACCCATAACAGCCGTTTTTATGGGTGGAGAAACCATCAGAGAAGCTGTCAAGCTCTTATCAGAGAATGGTATACCAAGCTTCAATTTTCCAGAGGATGCTGTTCCAGTCATAGCTAAAATGGTTGAGTATGGAGAATTCATCGGTGAGGAAAGACGATTGGAAATTCCTAAATTTAAGGTGGATAAAGAAACTGTTAGAAGAATACTGGATAGAGCGAAGCTGGAGCGTAGGGTTAACCTCTTAAGTGTTGAGGCTAGGGAAGTGGCGAAGGCTTACGGCATCCCTGTTCCGAGATACGGTTTAGCTCAAGATAAGAGGCAAGCTATCGAGATCTCTAGAAAGATCGGTTATCCAGTTGTGATGAAGGTTATTTCTCCTCAAATACTCCACAAAACCGATATTGGCGGAGTGAAACTGAACTTGAAGAGCGATGCGGAGGTTGAGATAGCATTCAACGAGATAGTTAGGAACGCCTCCATCTTTATGCCTGAAGCCAAGATTTATGGTGTAGAGGTTCAGGAGATGGTTCCTCAAGGTAGAGAGATGATAATAGGGATGCATAGAGACCTCCAATTTGGTCCTCTATTGATGTTTGGGTTGGGGGGAATCTACGTGAATCTCCTTAGAGACGTCTCCTTTAGACTGGCCCCTATATCAAGAGAGGAGGCTTACGAAATGATAATGGAGACTAAAGCTTATGCCCTACTTAGAGGTATACGTGGAGAGGCAAGTTCAGACATAGATTCAGTAGTTGATATTCTCCTCCGAACCTCACAGTTATCCATGGATTTTGAGGAGATAAATGAAATAGATATAAACCCCGTATTCGTTTATGAACGTGGTGGTGGTTCACTCGCTTTAGATGTGAAAATCACTATTGGGGAGAGGTGAATTAATTGTCTATTCCAAATCTATATATTACTGGCGTAACGAAAGACACTGTTGGAAAAACGGCTCTATGTTTAGGGCTTGCATTAAACTTTAGAGATCAAGGGTTTAAGGTCGGATACTTCAAACCTATAGGATGGAAAGCTTCGCTTCATGAGGGTAAGTATGTAGATAGCGACGCTGCACTTATGAAGTACGCCCTCGAAATGGAAGAAGACCTAGAGGTTATAAATCCTATACATCTAGACTATTATCATCTTGAAATATGTAAAGAGATGAAAATTGACGAGTTAATCTCTTCGATTAGAAGATGTTACCAAAAAATTTCTGAGGATAAAGATATAGTTATTATTGAGTCTTTAAGGCAACCATGCCTATGCTTCTCATTCAATATGTCAGCTATCGACATTGCAAAGATGTTAAATTCAACCATCCTTTTCGTTTCCTCCACATGTGAGGACGAAGGTGTAGATGAGATACTTTATGCGGCTCGTATGTTTAGGAATGAAGGATTAGATTGTTCCGGAACAGTCTTCAATTGCATACGTAGATTTATAGAGGAACGTGTCGACTCTATTATAGCTCCTCTATTGAAGGAGCATAAATTGAATATTTGGGGAAGACTGCCACATTCTCCATCAATAACCGCCCCAACAGTTCAAGAAATAATGGAAGCGTTAAATGGTAAAGCTCTCGCAGGGAAAAACTACCTTTCTAAACTGGTTGAGAATATTCTTGTTGGAGCGATGGGTCCTGAAAGCGCTGTTAAATACTTCAGAAAAGCGCCTAGGAAAGCTGTGATAACTGGTGGAGATAGACCAGATATAGCATTAACAGCTATGGAGACCGACACTTCAGCTTTAATTCTAACAGGCAATTTATATCCGGATGTTCGAGTCCTAGCTAAAGCTGAGGAGAAGAAAATCCCAGTGATACTGGTTCCATACGATACATTCTCAACAGTCAAGAGGATTAGGGAAGTGACCGGTAAAATAAAGGCTGGAGACGATAAAAGAATCAGGATCACGAAGTCTCTTGTTGATAGATACATTAACTGGAAGGGCATACTTTCATACCTTGGACTCAAGTAGATAGCTGATACGCTTGATCAGAAAGACTTTTAATATCCTTAAGAAAGTGTATATGTAGAAGACCTCTTAAGGTAGGGCTGAAGAATTGAGTAAGGAAGAAATCTTGAACAAGATAACTGAGGCTGTAGTTCAGTTCGATATAGATAACATACAGAATTTAGTGAAGGAAGCATTGGATAAGGGCATACCCCCAGTGGAGATAATTACGTCAGGGATGGCTAAAGGAATGGAGATAGTGGGCAACAAGTATGAAAGCAAGGAGTATTTTTTGGCTGAACTTATAATGGCGGGGGAAGTTATGAAGACCGGTATGGAGGTTCTGGAGCCGCACTTGAAGCTTTCACCTGCAGCTAAAACGGGTGTGGTTGTAATCGGAACGGTTAAGGGAGACCTGCATGACATCGGTAAGAACATCGTTATAACATTGTTGAAGTCAGCTGGTTTTGAGGTTCATGATTTAGGAGTTGATGTTGAAACCGAGAAGTTTGTTGAAAAGGTTAAGGAGACCAACGCCGACATTCTAGCTCTCTCAGCGTTGCTTACCACAACAATGATGGAGATGGAGAATGTGATTAAGGCTTTGAAGGAGGCTGGCATCAGAGACAAAGTTAAGATTATTGTGGGTGGAGCCCCGATCACCAAGGAGTTTGCTGATAGGATAGGTGCAGATGCTTACGCCGTGGATGCAGTTAAAGGCGTAGAGTTATGTAAGAAATTAATGCAGACGAAAAAGTAGAAATGTCCTCTTTTTTCTCCATTTATGTATAACCTAAATATTCAACCTGTAAAATCAACTCAAGCGTTACTTGTCTCTGAAGGTTCAGAGAGGAGCCTCATCATATCTGATCTCCATATAGGTTGGGAGATATCTCTAATCCAAGAGGGCTTCCATTTCCCGACGCAGATGAACAAAATCCTTGAAAGAATATTTAAACTGTTGGATGCCTATAAACCCTCAAGATTGATAATTCTAGGTGACGTGAAACATACAGTCTCCGGGATAGAGCTTGAAGAGTGGCGAGACATACCAGCATTTTTCGAGTCCCTACTTGAAAAAATCAAGGATATTACAGTTGTACCTGGAAATCATGATGGAAAC
This sequence comes from uncultured Candidatus Bathyarchaeia archaeon, assembly GCA_964536595.1. GTDB lineage: Archaea > Thermoproteota > Bathyarchaeia > Bathyarchaeales > B24-2 > CAZHYI01. Next base: position 3,921 of record CAZHYI010000033.1, on the reverse strand, counting down.
ATATCGGTCTTAACTCCACACTCGGTCAGGATAGCTCCAGTTAAAGGCATAACTATAGGAAGTGAAGTAGGACTATTTCATGGGCATAGCTGGCCAGATCCGCAGCTGCTGGGCTGCACCTACCTCATAATGGGTCATATACACCCAGTGATCTCCATTCGAGATGCAGCTGGATTCTGGATTAAGAGGCAAGTATGGGTTAAGGTGAAGTGTGAAGGAGAGAAGGTTGCTTCTTCACTGTTTAGACACCTCAATATTAGTGAAGTGGAAGACGTAAAGTCCTTCCTTCTTGAACGTTTCGGTGTGAAATTGAATCTGAAGTATCTGATTATCCTTCCATCCTTTAATGAGGTTCTGGGTGGATTGCCTTTAAATGTTAGGATGAGAGATGATCGGGAGACTGAAGCCTATATTGGTCCATTGTTAAGGTCTGGAAGTATAGATCTTCAAGAAGCTGATTTATATTTGTTGGATGGAACATTTTTGGGAAGAATTAAGGATTTACAGCGGCTAAGTAAAGAGCGTTAAATGGAACCGTTTCTTCACGCATCTAATGGACTTCTTTTTCGATTTCTCTGAGTACCCTTAAAACGATATCTGGCCTATCGCTCCCTATAGCATCCACGCCCATATCAATTAATCTTCTAATCTCATTAGCATCCTCAGTGTTCCAAACCTTAACCTTCAAGCCGCGTCTATGAGCCTCTTCAATCATTCCAGGTGTGACATACTCCACGTTAGGATGCAAAGCATCTGCTAAGGCGTCGATTGCAAGCTGCCAACTCTTGATCGGTGAACAGACAAATAACACTCCAGTCTCGATATTTCGGTTCACCTCCTTCACTTTTTTAACGGCTTCATGAAAGAAGGATGTGACCGTAACATCACTAACCATACCTTCAGCCTCCACCAGCCTTACAACTTTCTTCTCAATCCCTCTCTCCTTTAATTCGATTTGAACCCTAATCCTGCCCTTAACAAGCTCAAGCACTTCCTTAAGCGTCGGGATAGACTCGCCCTTACCAGCATCCAGCTTCTTAATCTCCTCTAAAGTGAACTCGCTGACTCTACCATGACCATTAGTGGTCCTATCTACCTTTTCGTCATGAATAACCACGAGATGTCCATCTCGAGTTAAGCGAACGTCAATCTCAACTTGATCAACCCCTAACTTCATAGCCCTCTTAACAGCTCTGAGAGTGTTTTCAGGCTCTAAACCAGCTGCTCCCCTATGACCAGTAACAAGGACCAAACTTAACACCACCAGCCTATAATGTAGGCGCCACTTAAAGACTATAAATTCTTCCTATTCATGGATAATTTAAAATTATAAATTCTCACTATTATTGAATAATTAAATGGAGGGAGTGATGTTGGCCTTTTATAATTGGGATGAGGTTGACAAGGAAGAGGTTGCTCCCGGCCTCTCGAGAAAGGTGATATCGGGAGACAAAATAATGGTTGTCCTCTGGGAGGTTCAGCCTGGAGCAGAGGTTCCTCTACATAAACATCCACATGAACAGATATCTTACGTTATTAGTGGTAAAGCTGAATTTAAGGTTGGTGATGAAGTGAGGATCATCGGTCCAGGCGACCTGTACCATATACCTTACCAGTCAAACTTGGAGCATGGCGGTAAGACTGTGGGTGATGAACCCTTCATTGAGATAGATATTTTCCACCCGATAAGGGAGGATTTCCTCAAGAAGAAGTAATCTGATTTTTTAGGTAAATAGAGGCGGTTGCTTAATGGCTATTCTTCATGAAGTTCAGAAGTGTTATGGTAGATTGAAGCTTTACATAAATGGCGAGTGGGTTGAGTCTCAAACCGATAAATATGGGAAGGTTATGAATCCGGCTAAGGATGAAGTTATCGGTGAGGTTCCCTACGCACTGAGTGAGGAGGTGGATAGAGCAGTTAAATCTGCAGCTGAAGCCTTCAAGTTCTGGAGTGAACTTCCAGTAACGACTAGAGCGGACTACATGTATCGATTGAGAGAGCGGTTTATGGATCACTTTGAGAATATTTCGAGAATAACAACTCAGAATCACGGTAAGATAATTGATGAGAGTAGGGGTGAGACGAGGAGGCTCATCGAGAATATTGAGACTGGGTGTGCGGTGGCTTACACTTTAGCTAAGGGTGAGCAGCTGGACCAGATAGCTACAGGTATAGACGAGACTCTGGTTAGGGAGCCTCTAGGCGTATTCGGGATAATAGGTCCATTCAACTTCCCCTCACTAGCTCCCTTCTGGTTCATACCTACAGCCCTAACTCTAGGATGCACCTTAGTGATTAAGCCAAGCGAGATATGCCCGTTACCCATGTATTGGTGTTTCAAAATCATGGAGGAGGTCGGTTTACCGCCGGGTGTTGTGAACCTCGTCCATGGAGGAAGAGAGGTCGGTGAAGCATTGATCTCCCACAGTGAAGTTAAGGGTGTGTGCTTCGTTGGGTCAACAAGGGTTGGTAAACAAATTTATAAAATGGCTGGTGAGCATGGTAAAAGGGCGATATGTCAGGCCGGAGCTAAAAACTACATTGTGGTTATGCCTGACGCTGATGTTGATAGGGCTGTCCCAACCCTAATGTCATCCTTCTTCGGGAATACTGGGCAGAGATGCCTTTCAGGCGCTAACTTAGTAGCTGTGGGTGAAGTTTACGAGGAACTTAAGACTAAATTCACGGAGGCAGCTTCAAGATTGAAGTTGGGTTATGGTCTGGATGAGTCTTCGGAGATGGGTCCTGTAGTTACGAAGAGAGCTAAAGAACGGATTTTAAGGTATATTGAGAAGGGAATTGAGGAAGGAGCTAAACTTATATTGGATGGCCGTAACGTTAAGGTTCCTGACTACCCAAATGGCTATTTCCTTGGGGTCTCAGTCTTCGATGAGGTAACGCCTGACATGACTATCGCTAAAGAGGAGATTTTTGGTCCTGTTGCCAGCATAATTAGAGCTGATAGTCTGGATGAAGCTATAGACATGATTAATGAGAAGACGAACTACGGAAATGAAGCGTGCATTTTCACTAGGAGTGGTAGAAACGCTAGGGAATTCAGAAGAAGAGTTAAGGCGGGGAATATAGGAATAAACATTGGTATAGCGGCCCCGATGGCTTTCTTCCCGTTTGGTGGGATGCGCGATTCATTCTTCGGCGTTCTGCATGGCCAAATAGATTGTGTAGACTTCTTCACCGATAGGAAAGTGATAGTTACGAGATGGTGACATGACTAGTGAAGAGAGCTACACCTTTAGCTCCCTAATGAACTATTTAGTAGAGATCGAAGAAACGGTTGCATTGTTCTATAGGGATGCTGCAGGGAAAATAGTTAATTCAGAGCTCTCCGATCTTTTCCATCTTTTTATGCATGAGCATCTAGACGCAAAGAAAGAAATTAAGGATGCTGGAAGGAGAAGCATAACAGAATTTACATTGGAGCCTGTAAGGATTCCCGACCTTCAGAGATGCTGTGAAGAGATAAAATCCATAATGGATAGTGAAGAGTATAGGGATGTAGAGAAGGCTAAACTTCTAGAGGAAACTCTAAGTGAGCTTTTACGAGTAATTTCGCAAAAAGTAATGGTAATATCACCCAATGCTGGTTTACTGCTCAATAAACTGTCGAGAAGATGCTCGTCCAGATTAAATATGTTAAAATAAAAAGGGGGAGAGATCGTTTAGAATTTACGTTTTCTTCGAATCATGTAAATAGTTGAGATTAAACCCACGATCCCTACTAAACCTAAGTAGGGTGCCATGGCGGAAAGTTTGTCTATCGATACTATGTAGCCTCCAACGGCTCTTGGTATGATCACGACACATACAGGGCAGGTATCGTACTCAAAGTTGTATATTACTCTTCCGTCTCCATAAGGAGTGATCATGGAAAGTTTACGGGCACTTCCTTCAGTCACGAC
>CAZHYI010000032.1:0-8716 GCA_964536595.1 uncultured Candidatus Bathyarchaeia archaeon | reverse complement strand
TTTGGTTTTTCAACATCTGAACTTCCTGTTCCTTCGTCATCTGTGATGTAGGTGGGATAGATGATGTTCCAGGATAAACAGGTGGCGTAAATCCTCCCATCCCGCGTCCCATTCCTCTACCCATACCCATTCCCCGACCTCTACCCATGCCGTAACCCCCTCCTATACCATAATGCATGGGAGCTGTAGGGCCAAATGTACTTCTAAGTTCTCCTTGCTTAAACTTCATTACAGCTTCTCGCACAGTTCCATATACTCCAGTGATTATTTGTATTCCAGCAGCTGATAAGGCCTGATAGGCGTTCGGTCCAACACTTCCCGTTAAAACAGCTTTCGCTCCTTTATTTGCTACTGTTTGAGCTGCTTGTATTCCGGCTCCTCCACCCATATATTGTGCTGGATTTTGTAAAGCTTCGAACTCCATAGTATCTGTGTCAACGATTACGAAGTATGAGCATCGCCCAAAACGTGGATCGATAGTTGCATCCAATGAAGGCGCCGCTGCAGAAACTGCAACTTTCAAGTATTCCACTTCTCCTATTAATTTTAGATCTTATTAATTACGTGCTATCGCACAAATATAAACATTTTCAATCTTGTTGAAAATAGTAATATTTATATATTTTTGTGCATTATTCCATAATTGCATAATGTGCATAATCACGAAAAAGAGGTGATAAGAATGGGATATAGACACAGATATATGTATTACCTAACGGGACTGCCTGGATGGATTAGATTTGGCTTCTCACCTGGATGGATAGGGAGATCACCAACTGGTCTACCACCAACCGCTCAATGGCTACTCCAAAGCGGTTTACTACCACAATTCACACAGTACCTCCAAACACAAGCGCCTCCGGCACCTTCAACCATGATTCCACCTACTATGCCGCCTACAGGCGCGCCTTTCGCTCCGCAACTCACAAAGGAACAGGAGAAACAGATGATTGAACAGCAGGTTAAGATGTTAGAGGCTCAACTGGAAAATCTAAGAAAGAGACTCGAAGAATTGAGTAGGTAGCCTAGGTGGTAGGATTGCCTAGGGGATGGTTTGGTAGAGGATTCAGATGGTTCGGTTGGGGCAGGGGCTTCGGTAACCCCTACCCCTTCTGTAGATGGTTCCCATGGCTACCTAGATGGTGGTGGGCCTACCCAACTCTAATTACTCCATTCTTCTACGGCGCATTCTGGAGTGCACCCTACACGGGTTATAGATTTCCAGCTTGGCCTTACCGAGTTCCTCTCTATACAGTTTACTAGTGGTATAAGTGAAAGGAGGTAACGAATGTGCCGCGTGGGTTTGGCTTCTGGCTTTGGTGGTGGCTTACGGCTCCGTATTGGTGGAGGTATTGGTGGCTTTCATGGCTATCCGGATGGTTGACAGGAATACCGATCGGAATGCCCTATTTAACTAAAGAGCAGGAGATAGCGATTTTAGAGGAACAGAAAAGATCGATTGAGGAAGAGCTTAATTGGATTAATAAGAGGCTTGAAGAACTGAAAGGGAAGGTTAAAGGTTGAGAAGAGTTAGAGGGAAAGAATAAATTGGATAAAATTAAACTTGTGATTCCAACAAATGGAAATAAAGGCTTAGAAGATACTGTTTCTGATGTTTTTGGGAGAGCTGAAACCTTCACGATAATTGAAGTGTGTGAAGGCTCAATCTGTAATGTAGATATTGTGAAGAATCCTGCTGCCTCCTATAAACATGGTGCTGGACCGATCGTAGTTAAGATGCTTGCGGATCTAGGCGTGGAGGCTGTTGCTGCCAGAGAATTCGGAGTAGGCGCCTCCACCCTACTGGATCAAAATAAAATAAGGAAGCTTAAGGTTAAGTCAGGTATCCCGGTTAGAGAGGCTGTAAAAACCATACTTAAAGAGCTGATAAAGCAGACTTGAAGTGAAGCTTATCTTTCCCTCTCTTTTTTGTTCGTAGCAGTAAATTTTTTCTGAGAATAGAGTAGTTGTATAGTATTATTTAGAGAAAATATTAAATAGGCTGTGGGCCTTTCACTTTTGCTTATTAGGTGATCTAGTTGGTAGGTGGACGTTTTCCAGAATTCTAAAGAAGAGACCGAGATTATAGAGCTTGAAGGACACCTTATAGACTCCTATATTCTGCCAAAAGTTTTTGATAAGATTATGGATTTAGGCGGTGAATTCGAGGTTCTAGAGTTCAGGATAGGTCGACGGAAAGAGGAGGAGAGCTACGCTAAACTTCAAGTGAAGGGGAGAAATCGAAGCCACCTAGAATTTCTCTTAAAGGAACTCAGAAATTTGGGAGCTGTTCCCTCATCGGTTGGAGATGTTAAATTGAAAGAAGCTCCTTCTGACATGGTTCTACCTGACGGCTTCTATGTTACTACAAACCATCCGACATGGATACATTACGGAGGTAAATGGATAGAGGTTCAGGATTTACGTATGGATAAGGTTATAGTTGTCGATGAGAAGGAGCGTAAAGCCTACTGTAGAGGGATACGTGATGTTAAGCAAGGAGACTTAATAGTGATCGGCGAAGACGGCGTGATGGTTAGGCCTCCAGAATACCCAAGAACTGGAACAGGCATCTTTCAATTTATGAGTAGTAGAGCATCATCGGAGAAGCCTACCCCGACTCTAGTGAGGAGAACAGCTGAAGAAATCTTCAATGTTAAACAGAATAAAGGGAGAGTTGTAGTAGTGGCTGGACCAGCAGTCGTTCATACAGGGGCAGCTGATCACTTGGCAAGAATGATCCGTATGGGCTTCATAGATTCCCTACTCTCCGGTAATGCATTGGCTGTCCATGATGTGGAGTATGCGCTCTTCGGCACGTCCTTAGGCTTCAATCTTGAAGAGGGGAAAAGGATGCCTGGCGGAAATAAGAATCACATAGCCGCCATAAATGAGATTATGAGGTGTGGCGGGTTACGTGAAGCAGTTAAGGCGGGATTATTGAGGAAAGGAATATTCTATGAGTGTATAGTTAATGATGTACCTTACGTGCTGGCAGGCTCCATAAGAGATGACGGACCCATACCAGACGTAATCACTGATGCTGTTGAAGCCCAAAGAGCCTATTGGAGACACCTCAAGAATGCGGATTTAGTCTTGATGTTAGCTTCTATGCTTCACTCAATAGCGGCTGGAAACATGCTAAACTCCACTGTTAAACTGATCTGTGTAGACATAAACCCCGCGGTCCCACTGAAGCTGCTGGATAGAGGAACCGCTCAATCTATAGGTGTAATATCTGATGTAGGCGTCTTTCTACCGATGTTAGCCTCTGAACTTGCTAAACTTAAGGTTCTTCATGGATGAGGGAAGCGGCATCGCTAAGTGACTCTACACCTTAATATAACGCGGAATGAATAGATAGAGTGGATTTGAGAGATGGCTAAATGTAGATTCTGCGGTTCCAGAGATGTTGAGGTACATCTTGAGTATGCTAGATTAAGCCTCTGCGTAGAGTGTTTTCTAAAGTTCTTTGAGCGTAAGGTGGATAGCACCATAAGGAAGTATAGAATGTTCCCGAAGGGAACTCGCGTAGCTATAGCTGTATCTGGAGGTAAAGACAGTAACGTACTGCTTTATGTGGTGAAGAAACTTTATCCAGCTCTAGATTTAATACCTATCTACCTAAACCTCGGAATAAAGGAGTACTCAGATCACTGCGAAGAATTGGTTAGAGAAATAACCAGAAAGCTTGAGCTTCCATTAAAGATTTTCAGGCTTGAGGATGAAGGTTTCACACTGGATGACGTAGCTACGACTAGATTTAGACGGAAGATATGCACAGCTTGCGGCCTAATTAAACGCTACTGGATGAATAGGCTAGCTTACGAGATGAAGGCTGAAAGGTTAGCTACAGGCCACAATCTAGATGATCTCGTTAAGTTCGCTTTAAACCACTATATACATGGTGATTTGGAGTCCATACTTAGACTTAAACCCCTCCTAACCAGCGGGATGGATGGGAAGCTTGTAGCTAAAGTGAAGCCTCTATGCGAGGTCACAGACTTTGAAGATCTCCTATACGCGGAGTATTCAGAGATACCGTACCGAAGCATAGACTGTCCATATGCTACGGGTAAAGGTTACGATAGAAGGCAGAACCTGATGAAAAACATACTAACGGTTATGCCGGACTTCAGACATGTCTTCTTCAAGTCTCATCTTAAACGTTTTCTACCCATACTGGAGAAGGGATATGAGCTAGAGATGCAACTTAAAGAGTGCAGCATATGCGGAATGCCTACTATCCGAGAAGTATGTGCTTACTGCCGCCTTAAAGAGAAACTAACTAATAAAGACTGAAAATATAGGGTTTAACGGTATGACTTTTGGAATCGAGCTCTAGCTCCAGGCCCTCCAAACTTTTTAGGCTCCTTCCTTCTCGGGTCGCCAGTCAGTAATGTCCTATCGAACTCTAGAAATTTACTTCTCAACTGTGAACTCTTCGTCCACCTAACAAGTGCCCTAGCTATAGCTGTTCTGACGGCTTCAGCTTGACCCATGAACCCTCCACCAGAAACCTTAACATTTATGTCTAACTCCTTAACCAGTTCTCCAGCGAGCATTATAGGCTCCAAAATTTTGTATCTCGCTATCTCTGGCTCATAAATCTCTAGTGGGACATTGTTGATTTTGATTCTTCCTCTACCAGGCTTCACAACAGCCCTAGCTATAGCAGTCTTCCTCTTCCCACTGACCAAGAGAACTTTACTTCTTCTAGACATCATTCATCCCTGACCAACCAATCTCTTTAGCTAACTCTCCAAGTGTTATGTAGGGTCCCCGAAGCTTTTCAGCTTGAGCCTCCTTCAAGGTTTCCGCCTTCACACCCTCAAGGTCCCTCGGCACTCCTAAATAAACCCTCAGTCTTTTATAGGCATTTTTACCTTTAGTTTTTCGTCTAGGCAACATTCCTCTAATAGTTCTCCTCAATATGCCATCTGGCCTCCTATAGTGGTATGGCCCTTTACCGGGATGACCTATCTCAAGGTAACTCTTAAGTTCCTCCAGTAGGCTCTTCTTCTTTCCCGAGACAACAGCCTTCTCAGCATTAATGATGATTACTCTCTCTCCTGAAAGAAGCTTCTTAGCTGTTAAGCTTGCTAGTCTTCCAAGAATCAAGCCTGTAGCGTCTATAACCAACTCTCTCTCCCTCATATCCATCAACCCATCAACCTAACATTTGAGCCCTTAGGGTTAGCCTCAATAAGTTCGGGTATCGTAATGGCTTTTCCGCCAGCCTCACTAATCTTTATTTTAGCTGACTTTGAGAATGAGAATGCTGCAACTGTGACTGGATGATCAAGCTTTCCGGCACCCAACACTTTACCCGGAACCAGAATGGTCTCCCCCTCCTTCGTATATCTATTTATTCTACTCAGATTCACAGTTACTCTCCTACTCCTAGGCTTAGACAATGCCTCTGCAGCTTCCCTCCATATCGGCGCCTTCATCTCTGAGGCGCTCTTTCTCAACATACGTATAGTATCAATCAACTCTTTATTAAGAATCTTCATAGTCAGCTCTCTCCCGCTTCACTTTTGATCCATTCTTTAACTTCATTACACTTCTGATTCAATATCTTTATAGCTTCCAGAAAAATTCTGTCTGGAGGCAAAGCTCCAGTTGACTCTAAGGTCAAGATGAAAGTGTGATCGTCCCAACCGACCTCAATAGCCTTCACATCTTTTTTACATGCCTCTACACAATCCAAACATAATTCACAGTCAATCTCGTTTAGTATCTCTATTCCTCCATCAGTAACCCTAATTATTTTGGCTGGACACACTTCCGCGCAGTCACCGCACCCATCACATAATTCCTTATTAATTTTGATTTGAGGCAGATTCTTATAGATACATAGAGATACTGGCTGCCATTTCGCGTGGGCTTTTCCTCTTCCCAATTTAGCGTAAGCCTCTAACCGAATTCTCTGTCCACTACTCAGTTTAACTATGGGTATTTTATCGCTCACTGGGACTATATCTGGATTTTCAGGGATGAGGTCCCCAGAATAGATCGTTTTGACGCCTTCTTCAGACTCTACATCAAGCGTGAAGGATGCTCTGCAGAGGGGGCATCCCAACTCACTTTTACATGAGCATTCTTCAGGTAGATTATAAGCGTCCAGATCCGTCTTCAGCGGGATTAATCCAAGCCTATGGCTCAACATCTCATCCTTCATGACTGATGAGTTCTCGATGATTACCACATCATCGATCGCCATGGATGGGACCTCAGCGAGCATAATTCTCCTTAAAGCATTCATCAAGGAGGTGTCTACGCCATCCACAATTAGCTTCATGAAGTTTTCCGTGAATTCCAAAATTTTAACTTTCATAGCCTCACACGCCAACAGGCTTCAAAATAGAAAGGGTGATGAAGAAAACCAAGTTTATACTCTTCTACCTCTCCTACCTCCCTTCCTCCTAGTTCCATCGTGAGGTATAGGGGTAACTTCCTCTATATAGCCAATCCTCAATCCGGATCTAGCTAACGCCCTTATAGCGGCTTGTGCACCGGGTCCCGGAGTTCGGGCACCGGACCCTCCTGGGGCTCTAACCTTTATGTGTATGGCGGTTATTCCCTTATCTTTCGCTATTTGAGCTACGTGAGCAGCGGCTCTCATGGCAGCGTAGGGTGAAGACTCCAGCCTGTCCGCTCTCACGAACATTCCTCCTGAGGCTCTAGCTATTGTTTCCGCTCCTGAGAGGTCAGTTACATGTACTATTGTGTTGTTATATGAACTGTAGATGTGTACTACCCCCCACTTCTCCTTTTTACTGCTCAACTCTCTTTAACCTCTACAAGTTGTGTTATAGCTTGCCTTAATGGATGGGAGGGATCCGCTAGTGGGCTCTTCGGGAAGTATTGTACAAGCGGCTCCTCCTCCCTACTAACCATGTAGCCTGGAGAGGTTACTCTCCTGTTACCTATAGCTATGTGACCATGAGTTATGAATTGTCTAGCTTGATACGGGGTTTTTGCAAGACCCTTCTTGAAGACTATGGTCTGCAGCCTCCTATTCAACAGATCTTCCACTGAAAGGTCTAGAACATCATCCAGAATAGCCTCTTTCGGTAGAATCCCCATCCTGAAGAGTCTATCAAGCAGTTCTCTCTCTTGGTGAGCTCTCTCCTTAGCTGTTTTACCTAGAAGAGAACGGGCGTTGCTTCTGATCTTTGAGAGCATTGTGGTGTAGCGCCAGAGCTCCCTCTTGTTTCTAAGTCCATACTCCCCAAGCAGCCTTAATTCTTCCTGTAGAACCTCCTTCTGCCATGGGAATTTAGGTGTCTTATACCTCTTCTTTGGTTTTTTAGGGTCACCCACGTCTAGCCGACCTCCTCCTTACTCCTACAGCCTTACCTTTTCTGCCTGTAGTCTTTGTTCTTTGACCCCTAACCTTAAGCCCGTAAGCATGCCGCACTCCCTTCCAGCACTTAATCTGCTTCATAAGGTCAATATCCATCTTCACTCTGAGGTCTAGATCAGCCCCGATTAAATGTATATCTTTACCACTCTCCAGATCCTTCCTCCTGTTAAGAGACCAAGCTGGAAGGTTATATTTCGCTGGGTTTCTGAGAACATCCTCCAACTTCTTCAGATCGGTTTCTGAGAGGGAGATTAATCGGGCGTTGGGATCTATTCCGGCCTTTAAAGTGACTAAACGAGCGAAGTTTTTCCCGACGCCCTTTATGCTGGTTAGAGCATACGCTACATTAGCTGAACCGTCAAGATCGTGACCTGCAATTCTAACTATATGTTGAATCTTCTCCGACATCTCAGATCTTCCATCGATCAAGTTAATTATCGGACTTATTGCAACTTATTTAAGTTTTCCCTCCTAACAACTAAATTAATGTTGCCGCTAAAAATAAATTAACATTTTTAAGGTGATCGACGTCTTTTAATCATCTGAGGTTAGGGGCCATCCAGCTGGGCCCGTGAAGGCATCGAAGCCTCGGGAAGCGCAGCATGGATAGCGCGGCGGCCTCCTAACCGATGGAGACAGCCGTAGGTCGTGGGTTCGAATCCCACCGGGCCCGCCACCTGTAGTGGGCGGATACCTTTTAACTCTTTAAAACTTAATTTCTTTTTGTTTTTTGCGCGCGCGTCTTGGGTAAAGTCTTAGTAGGTACTGGAAGCGAGTTGGTTGTTTCAGCTTCTTAGAAACCGTTGATACTGCTCTTAGGGAAGCCTTAGAGGCAGCTGAGACTCTTCTTTGGAAGGCTTTGGGTCTAGACGATCAGAATGCTTTGGCTTTGTTGAGCCTTACATCAGACCTTGGGGTTTCGGAGATAGTCAACCGAAGAAGACGGCGAAGGTCAAATACCGAAAAGCATCATTCCGATAAGACTGGAAGGCCTTTTAAAGACTTAGTGGACCATAAATTATCTTGGTGAACTAGTTTGGAGAACATGGTCAAGGACCCCTATTTCACCTTAGACCTTTGGAAGCCGGTTTCCAGGCCTGAGGGGTTCATTTTCTCCTTGGGCAGGATTCAAACTCCTCCTGAAATAGATGTTTCCTTGAAGCCTATTTGCTTGAGTAAAGGATTAATGCTGTTGTTGGCAACAGCATCCTCACATATATGATTAAATCGGAGTTTCAACGTAGTCGTGGCTTTTAGGGATGAAGCGTTCAGCCGTATATTCGGCCAGCGTAATAGTGCTTTCATTAACCTCTCTTATCGAGAATCTAGCTGGAGCCCTACCAT
>CAZHYI010000031.1:0-9034 GCA_964536595.1 uncultured Candidatus Bathyarchaeia archaeon | reverse complement strand
AGAGAAACACCCGGGGTCTGTTCGCCATCTCTAAGTGTTGTGTCTAAAAATAAGACTTTCCTTAGCTTTTCAGACGATAAAGCAATACCCCATTTAACTCAACCTCGCACCATATAACCTAGAAAGAAAGATATAAATTTTGCGTTAATTATCTTCACAATTTCTAATTTTAAGTCTTAAAGGAGCATTTAAATATTTTAGGAGCATCTTTATGTTAGTCAATTTCAAGGTGGATCGTGGTTAGATGTTGAGGAGTGATGTAGTGAAGAGAGGGATTGAGAGAGCTGCGCATCGAGCTCTACTGAACGCTCTCGGCGTAAGAGAGAAGGATTTGGATAAACCGTTCATTGCTGTAGTGAATAGCTACACAACGATAGTACCTGGACACATGCATCTTCAGACAATAGCTGAAAATGTAAAGATTGGGATAGCGTCAGCTGGGGGCGTACCCTTCGAGTTTAACACTATAGCTGTCTGTGACGGTATAGCGATGGGCCATGCTGGTATGAATTTTTCCTTACCTTCAAGAGATCTTATAGCTGACTCCATAGAGATTATGATTCAAGCACACCGATTCGATGGTATGGTTCTAATTCCAAACTGCGATAAGATCACTCCAGGAATGCTGATGGCTGCAGCCAGAATCGATATACCGACAATAGTGGTGACTGGAGGGCCTATGCTACCTGGCTTCTTCAAGGGCCGTAAGTTGGGAGTGCACTCTGTTTTTGAGGCTATAGGCGAAGCGACTTCAGGAAAGATTACACTTGAAGAGTTACAGAGGGTGGAGGAGGAGTCATGTCCAACCTGCGGTTCATGTAGTGGAATGTTCACAGCAAATACTATGGCTTGCCTAACAGAGGCATTAGGTCTATCTCTACCAGACTGTGCAACAGCTTCTGCTGTGAGTTCCTTAAAGCTTAGGATAGCTAGGGAGAGCGGTGAACACATCGTGAGGCTTGTGAAGGAAGATATTAAGCCCTCCGACATAATTACACCTGAATCCTTGGATAATGCAATAATTGTGGATTCTGCATTAGGCGGCTCAACAAATGCTGTACTTCACTTAACAGCCATAGCTAATGAGGCAGGTATTGATCTGGAGCTTGAAAGATTTGATGAGTTAAGTCGGAAGACGCCGCATTTATGTGATATGACGCCTGGAGGACAATATACAATGGAGGACCTTCATCGGGCTGGAGGAGTTAAAGCTGTAATGAAGGAGCTTGAAGATATGCTTGAGCTTGATTTATTGACTGTGAATGGTAAAAGCGTAAAGGAGAACATTGAGAATGTAGAGATTTACGATAGAGATGTGATTCGTCCTAAATCTAATCCGATTCATAAGGAGGGAGGAATAGCTATTTTATGGGGGAATCTAGCTCCGGAGGGAGCGGTAATAAAGGCTACTTCAGTTTCGCCGAAAGTGAGAGTGTTTAAAGGAACAGCTAGAGTTTTTGATTCTGAAGAGGAGGCTATGGAAAAGATAATGGCTCAAGAGATTGAACATGGAGACGTCATTGTGATACGGTATGAAGGACCGAGAGGTGCACCCGGAATGCCTGAAATGCTTTTACCCACAGCCGCTATAGTCGGAATGGGAATGGGAGAGTCTGTTGCATTAATAACGGATGGCAGATTTTCCGGCGCAACTAGAGGATTATGTATAGGGCACATATCACCAGAAGCTGCTGTGGGAGGCCCGATAGCTGCTTTAAAGAACGGCGACATCATCTCTATAGATCTTCCTAAGAGAAAACTTAATGTTAAATTATCCAATGATGAACTTAAAAAAAGACTTAAAACTATTGAGTTAAAGAAACCTAAGATAAATAAAGGGTACTTAGGGAAGTACGCTTCTTTGGTAGGTTCTGCAAGGGAGGGCGCGGTACTCAGAAAATTACTCTAAATAATTTTTTAAACCAAAAAATTTATTTTATGGTATATTTTCTCTTTCTCAATTGAAGGCGAAAAGAATATGGGCGGCTTTTCAGATAGAATACGCTCCATCGATGAGATAAATGAGAAGATTAAACGTGGAGACGCTGTTGTTCTCACAGCGGATGAAATGATCGAGCTTGTGGAGAGTAAGGGAGTTAAAGTTGCAGCTAAAGAAGTTGATGTGGTAACTACAGGAACATTCGGCGCTATGTGTTCCTCAGGAGCGATAATTAATTTAGGACATTCCGACCCACCTATAAAGATTCATAGAGCCTGGATTAATGATGTGGAGGTTTCTCATCCAGGAGCAGCTGTGGACCTCTATATCGGGGCGACACAAATGTCTGAAACCAAACCCTTTGAGTATGGTGGAGGACACGTAATTGAAGATCTAATAAGAGGTAAAGAGGTAGAATTAAGAGCAGTCTCTTATGGAACAGACTGTTACCCCAGAACTAGAATTGACACAGTGATCACTAAGGACGATTTAAACCAGTTCTTCCTATTAAACTTCAGAAACT
This sequence comes from uncultured Candidatus Bathyarchaeia archaeon, assembly GCA_964536595.1. Classification (GTDB taxonomy): domain Archaea; phylum Thermoproteota; class Bathyarchaeia; order Bathyarchaeales; family B24-2; genus CAZHYI01. The sequence goes on along the minus strand of CAZHYI010000031.1, from coordinate 6,572 downwards.
GCTACCAACGTTACGCATGCGCAACCAACAGCAGCGACGAAATCAAATATACCTATATGGGTAAACTGTACCCGCGATTCGGAAACGCCACATTTTCAGGAGCGGGTCAGCTGAACCCACTTATGAAAGATCCTGATTATGAGACTATAGGAATAGGTACAAGGATCTTCCTTGGAGGAGCTGTCGGATATGTTATTGGAGAGGGTACTCAACATAACCCTAAAGCACTGTCTGGCACGATTATGGTTAGAGGAGACGCAAAGAAGATGAGTGCAGATTTCATCAGAGGCGCATCCTTCACAAAATATGGAACCACCCTATATGTGGGAATAGGCATTCCCATACCTATCCTGCATGAAAAGCTAGCTGAAAAAGCTTCATTGAGGGATGAAGAGATACTCACAGAAGTTGTGGATTATGGTGTTCCTAGGAGAGATAGACCTAAACTTAGGCGAGTGACTTACAAAGAGTTGAAGTCTGGAAAAATAACGATTAAAGATAAAGATGTAAAAGTAAGTCCATTATCAAGTTTAAAGAAGGCTAAACTTATAGCTGACACATTGAAGAAGTGGATTGAGGAAGGTGTCTTCTTCTTAACCTCTCCTGTAGAGAGATTGCCGAGAGACACAATATTTAAACCTATGAGGCAGCTTGAAGGCCCCATCTCTCTGAACACTATCCTTCACTCAGCAGTCAAGTGTAAGGAGAACGAGACTTTACAGTCGGTAGCCTCAAGAATGATAAGAGAATCGGTCAATCATATTGTGGTGGTTGACGATGAAGATAGGCTTAAAGGTATAGTTACATCATGGGACATAACTAGAGCGATCGCTGAGAATAAAAAAGGGTTGAGCGACATAATCACCAGAAAAGTGTATACAGCCTCGCCTAACGAGACAGTCGAAGTTGTCTCACGTAGAATGGCTCGATATAAGGTTTCAGCGCTCCCGATAATTGATGAGAACGGTAAAGTACTAGGCATAGTTACCGCTGAAGACTTAGCCAAATTAATGAGAGGGTGAAAGAAATGGTTAGGATTCTTTTAAGGTTCAAAGGTGACATAGTTAAAGAACCCATAACTTCCAAAGTAATTTTGGAAGAGAAGGCTCCAATAAACATCTTAGCTGCATCGATTAATCATAGTGGAGGTGAAATACTCGCTGAAGTTCCCGATAAGTACGCTGATAGAATAATTCAAAGCTTTAAATCGAAAGGTGTTGAAGTGAGAGTTGGGAGTTTCATACATGTAGATGAAGAATTATGTGTAGAATGCGGGGCATGTTTCTCCACTTGTCCTGTGGGGGCAATCGAAATTAACAGCGACTACAGCGTAAAGTTTCATGGAGAAAAATGCTTAGGGGCTACATGCGGTTTATGTATCGATGCATGTCCATTCAGAGCGATCTCTATAGTGAAATAGCCTTCCTCTCCACTTATATCATTTTCAAAATCTCTTTCAAATCAGCATTTACAGTGACCAAATCAGGAAAATTATCTAATACTATTTGAGGATCCTTTAATCCATGGCCTGTCGTGACGCAAACTACCCTTTCGTCCGGGTCTATCATGCCCATCTCTCTTAGCTTCTTTAAGCCAGCTATAGATGATGCGCTTGCAGGCTCAACGAATATTCCTTCTTTAGAGGCTAACTCCTTTTGAGCGTTCAAAATTTCGGTGTCACTAACTGTTTCTATCAGACCATTAGATTCCTTAACTGCTCGTAATGCTTTCTTCCAGTTTACGGGAGCACCGATTCTAATAGCTGTAGCGATAGTTTCTGGACTAGCAACATTCTCAATCTCATCTAATCCCTTCCTAAAAGCCTGCGCTAATGGAGCCGCTCTCTCAGCCTGAATACCTATCATTTTTGGCTTTTTCTCTATTAAGCCTAACTCCTCAAGCTCCCTAAATCCTTTCCATATGGCACTTATGTTCCCAGCATTTCCCACAGGAACAATAATTACTTCAGGAACTTCTGGATATAATTGGTCTCTAACTTCAAAAGCCAAAGTTTTCTGTCCCTCAAGCCTATATGGATTCAGCGAATTAAGAATATACATCCTCTTCATTTCACATAGCTTAATTATTATGTTGAGGGCATCATCAAAATTCCCTTTGATCTGAATGACTTTAGCTCCATGAATAACAGATTGAATAAGTTTACCTACTGCAACTTTTCCACTTGGTATTATTACAAGCGCCTTTATCCCTGCCTTTGCGGCGTAGGCTGATAGGGAAGCAGCGGTGTTGCCGGTGGATGCGCAGGCTACATAATCAGCTTTAAGCTCTAATGCTCGTGTCACACCAACAGTCATTCCTCTATCCTTAAATGATCCAGTTGGGTTCTCCCCCTCATTTTTTACATAAATGTGTTTTAGCCCTAATGCTTCACCTAATCTATCACATTTATGGAGGCCTGTGCCTCCCTCACCAAGAGTTATAGGTTCAGTTTCAATGGATATTGGTAAAACCTCTCTATACCTCCAGACGGATAGAGGACGTCCACTCCACTCGTTTAAGTTATCTAAAGAAGGATAACACAAATAATCCACTGTAAGTAGATCATTACATTTTAAGCATCTATATATTACCTTATCAGCAGAGTACTCCTCTCCACATTCAATACACTTCAGAACATACTTTTCTGTCAAAGTGGTCTCTCCAGTCTGTACAGTTTTAATTATAGATTCTAATTCCAAGAACTACATATAAAACTTCAGTTTTTTCTTCAAGTCTTCATCGCTTTTATTATATCTATCTTTGTAATTATCCCTACAATTCTTCCTCGATCGACGACTAAAACCGCTGGTTTATCATATAAGAATGAGGAGAGAATCTCTATAATAGATGTGGAGGGAGATATTATCGGAAAAGCTTCACTCATAACCTCCCTGACTTTAGCGTCAAATATCTTGCTGGAATCTTTACTTTGAAACACCTCCTTGATTATTGAGTCCTCTCTTATGCTACCTACTACCCTTTTCCCATCTAACACTGGAAGCTGTGATATTCCATACTTCTCCATTAAATCTACAGCTTTACGAACCTTATCATCAGCCTCAACATAGATTACTGGACTACACATGATTTGAGATGCTGTTTTTAGGCCGCTCTTAATAGGAATTGCACTTAAAATTTTCCTCAAAGTTGAAATCCTTGGATCTACACTTCCAGACTCTATTCGCGCAATTAAAGATTGACTGACACCTGCTCTCTCAGCAAGTTCCTTCTGTGTAAGTCCAGCTAGAAGCCTAAGCTTCCTCAATTCACTTGGAGAGGGAATCTTAAAGCTCAAATAAATCGCACCTAAAGGATTTCCACTATAAAATATAATGTTGAAAGATAAAAATTTAAAATTAATCGGCGTTCGGAAATCCTAAAACTTTTCATAATGTAATATTTCATGTAAAGCTCTTTTATTTCGCATAGGCGGTATATGAGAAGGCCATCCTATAGGCAAGATGGCTACAGGCCGCACTCCAGAGGGAATATTAAGGATGGATCTTACAGCTTCCTCATTAAATGCTCCTACCCAGCAAGCTCCTAATCCTAAACTATGGGCTGTCAAAAGCATGTTTTGGATGCATGCCGCGGTGTCTTGAATACAATATAGATTAGCGCCGCGGTCTCCATAACCCATAGCTGATCTTCTCTGATCGGCGCATACAACTATCACTACTGGGGCCTCAGCTATGAAGCCTTGTCCTAAAGCAGCTCTAGATAAAAGATCCTTTGTTTCTTGCTTCTTAACTATGATCAATTCCCAAGGTTGAATATTCCCTGCTGAAGGAGCATAGCGAGCAGAATCTAAGATTGTAGTTATAAGGTCCTCTGGCACAGGCTTATCGGTGAATGATCTGATACTCCTTCTAGTCTTTATAGCTTCAAGCACATCCATGAAATTAAGTAACTAAGTTTCAAAATTTATTACTTTTATTATTCTCCCCCAAAAAAGTCATAAAAGGGTTCTCATTAATTGTTTAAAAGGGATGAAGAGAAGAGAGTCAAATGAGCAAAGCAATGATTAAAATTTGTTTTTCTGACCTCTTCCATAAGGGAATACCGAAAAAGATTAATTTAGATTTAAGAATTTGCTTTTGGTGAATAGAATGACTTGCACAGTGGTTGTTTGCGGTTTCTTTGGAGACACTGGCAAAGGGAAGATAATCTCCTATTTGGCATTGAAGGATAATGTCAATGTAACTGCAAGAGCAGGAGTAGGACCCAATGCTGGCCACACCGTAGTGTATGGTGGTAAAAGCTATAAATTAAGGATGATTCCAAGCGCCTTTGTGAATAAAAAGTGTAGGCTTCTGATAGGGCCGGGAGTGTTGCTAAACCCTCAAATATTTTTGAGTGAGGTTGAAATGTTAGATTGTGAGGATAGAGTCGGTGTTGATCCGCAGTGTGCAATAATTGAGCAGCATCATATTGAGGCTGATAGAAAGGGCGACTTAGCTGAGAAGATTAAGACTACTGGATCGGGAACTGGTCCGTGCAATGCGGAACGGGCTTTGAGAAGAGTTAGGATAGCTAAGGATCTATCGGAATTGAAGGAGTACTTAGCCGATGTGCCTTTTGAGCTTAATCAAGCAATAGATGAAGGTAAGAATGTTCTGATTGAGGGTACTCAAGGAACATATCTGTCACTTTATCATGGAACCTACCCCTACTGCACCTCAAAGGACGTAACTGCTTCGGCAGCATGCTCAGATGTAGGAGTAGGACCAACAAAAGTCGATGATGTTATAGTGATATATAAAGCCTACGTGACTAGAGTTGGAGGTGGACCTTTAAGGAATGAGCTTTCATGGGAAGAGGCTGTTAAGAGAGGTTGGGGTGAGATCGCTACTGTAACTGGAAGGAAAAGGAGAGCTGCGCCATTCGATTATGATTTAGCGAAAAGAGCGGTTATGCTTAATGGAGGTACTCAGGCGGCTATCACAAAGATAGATATTCTGTTCCCTGAATGTAAAGGCGTTAAAGAACCCTCTGAGCTCTCAGATAGAGCCCTCAAATTTGTAAATGATGTTGAAAAGAGAATCGGCATTCCAGTCACTCTCTTAGGGACAGGACCAGACGCTCTTGAAGTTGTAGATCTGAGGGACTATAAATTAAAATAGTGAATTACTCTATTTTTTCATTGTGAATAGAGATGACTACGCTAAAAAGTGCTAAATTAAAGGCGGAGAAAGGCTTAATCAGTGTGAAGCTCTACACTGAAAATTCTAAAATAAAGGAATTAAGGCTTGAAGGCGATTTTTTCTTTTATCCTGAAGATAAATTGTGGGAGTTAGAAAATGCGTTAGTTGGAATGAGACTGGATAAGGAAAAGTTGAGGGAAGAGATAGCCCGATTTTATTCGGAGAATAACATACTGAGTCCAGGAGTGAAACCGAAAGATTTTGTAGAGGCAATAATAATGGCTTATAACCAACCAGCAAAAGATTAATTTCTTTATAGAATCGTTTGAAGCCTAAATAGGTTTCTGCTCGCCACATTAAAGTTTGCTCATTAATGATGTAATCTTATCGTCCATACTTCTTTCAATATCTCTTCTATCATCTATCTTTATTGAGGTTACAACCCGCTCTACACCTTCTTTAAAGACTGCTTCATGGCTCTCCCTTATTAATTCAAAAGCTTCATTCAGACCCTCAACTTCAAAGATTGTACACATAGGCGTAAGCTTATACTTCACTCCTCTCTTCTCAAGAATTTTTATTACAGGTACCAAAAATTTTGAGAGACTCGTTCCTTTTCCTATAGGTACGATTGAGAATTCAACTATAGCTGGCAAGAATCTTCACCTCCTAACTCCACTTAAAAATAGTTTTCATTTTCATTCCTTATTAAGATAATTACTCATTCATCAATGAGATTTGAGTATGTACCAGCAAGCTACATAATGATTTTCCCTAACTTCCTCAAGTTCAGGATGCTTCTTAGTACATATATCCATGCTGTAAGGGCATCTTGGATGGAAGCGGCATCCTGGAGGCGGATTTATTGCGCTTGGTACTTCTCCTCTTATTTCAACCTTCAAGAGGTTTCGTTCCCAAGGGTTAGGTATCGGTGCGGATGCTATGAGGGCTTGAGTGTAGGGATGTAGTGGTTCCTTTATGACTTTTTTTATGTCTCCAGACTCCACTATTTTACCGCAGTACATCACTACCATTCTGTCACCTAAGTACTGTGCAACAGCTATGTTATGAGTGATTAGCATATAGCTTAAATTGAACTTCTTCTGGAGTTCCAGTAAGAGGTTTAGGAGTTGAGCCTGTATAGAAGCGTCAAGAGCGCTTGTTGGTTCATCCAACACAACAAGTTTTGGATTAAGCACTATTGCTCTAGCTATGCTTACCCTCTGTTTCTGGCCTCCACTCAGCTGTTTCGGTACTCTATTCATGAATTCCTCCCCTAGACCTACAGCCCTAAGTATTTTCGCTACTCTCTCCTTAATCTCTTCTTTACTGAGATCTGTGAGAGCTTCGAGAGGTTCCGCTACAGATTTACTTATTGTGTATCGTGGATCCAAGGAAGATTCTGGATCTTGAAATACTATCTGCATA
>CAZHYI010000030.1:3246-9064 GCA_964536595.1 uncultured Candidatus Bathyarchaeia archaeon | reverse complement strand
CCTAGAATTTTTCCTTTTGAGTGAATCTTATCTGCACATTTTTTATATGCTGGGAGGCAGTATCTCTCAAAAAACTTTGGGCTTACTAACTGTCCGTCAATGTTATCTCCATAAAGGATGAAGTCGGCTGGTGCCTCAGCTGCTATTTTATACTTCTCTTCATACTTTCTGTCTAAGGCTTCATAGAGTTCTTCAACTTTCCTCCGGTTCTTCAAGTAGTCTACATAAAAATTATGGAATCCCACCATTTCAATAATTATTGTTTGAAGCGGGGAGTAGCCTAAATAAACCTGAACTATTCCATCGTCACCTAAATGGTGATTAGCATCTTCAATGGCGTCGTAAAATGGTTCGTAATGTGTATCTTCAACAATGAACTTTACAATGTCATAGTCTTCAGGTTTTTTAATGAGGAACTCTACTCTCCGAGGCTGCATGCCTTTCCAGTCTCTTCCATACCTAGCTTCCCCATAACCAACCCCAACCTTCAACTTTTCAGTTACACTTCCGAGAGGCGTATTATAAGTCCTAACGAGCAATCCTTCAGGAGTAAATCTTTGAATAAGCTCTACATTGGGACGTGAATATGTGAAGCACGGTCGACTAACACATAACGCTACTCCCATATTTCGAACTTTACGTTCCACTTCACCTCTCGGGAAATGTCTGTCATAATGCACTAACGGTATTTTATCTGCAGATCCTCCTCTAAGAACAGCCATTATTCGCTCTCTATAATTCATCTCCTCGACCTCCAACCAGACGATTCAATGCTCCGATTCAACTTTACGTACTTAACTAATATTTTAAGCCTCAACATTCGCAACCTAAATCTTCCTATGCTACAAGAGGGAAGATCTCATTCACCACAAAATCAATATACTCTTGAGGTGTGACCTTATTGAAGATCACAACTATCCCATTCCTAGTTATTCCCACAACGTGACCATATCTTTTAGACGTCGCGACAATATACCATAAGTTTGCCCTCTTGGCATAATCCTCAAAGAGATTTGCCTCTATCAAGTCCGGCCCGTAAAGAGAGATTTTCTCTAAATTTGAGATGCCCATACCTTCAAAGAAGGAAACTTTAGTTCCTTTAGAATTCTCCTGATGAAAAGCCTTTAAATTGTCAGGAGGAATTTCAGTTTCAGTGATGTATCCCTTCGCACCATAAATTATTCTGCTAAACTCATTGGCTATCCTCTTAGCAGTCCACTTCTCTTGTAAAATAACCACCAGAATATCTCTTTGTCTAGCTGTAAAGTTGAAGTATGTCTCTGTAGTTTTTGGGACAGGAACATTCTTGCCACGGTAATAGACAAAAATTATACGGTCTTTACAGTATAAGCCTGAAAGGCTTCTCTCCTCCTCCTTTATATTAGAGATCTCCGTTATCAACTCGAACTCTTGATCTTCAACAACAAATCTCTCCGACATACGATAACCACGCAGATTTCTAGCTAAAGTTTTGAAGCCAACAGGTCTAGTAAGCTTAAAGATCTTTCCGGGCATAACCACGTAGCGAGACCTCCTCAAATCCCAGTATAAGGATTTTCTATAATAATTTTTCACAGTTTCTCTTCAAAATAACCTTCTTCCCCATTCTCCTCATTAAACTGCGAGCTAAAAGCCTAGCCACCCGGATAGGTTCAGGAACGGCTCCACTCAACGTGAATTTATTGAGGACCGCCACTGCTTCTTCAAGATCTATATTAAAGAATCTTATGTATAGCTCCTTACCTGTCCAAACAGATACTTTTCTCCGCACTCCATTCTTTAGGTATATTTCCACTCTATATTCCCAATCTTTCGGGAATAGCTCTTTAAAGAACCTCTCAATGCCTTCAGATTCTTCATATGTAACACATATCAACGGAAGACCTATCTTCTCCGCCAAAAAATTTAGATCAACCACATTATACCAGCTTATTACACACCCATTTAGTAGAATAATGTTGATGTCATCCCTCTTCATCCATTCATACATCTCTAAAATCTTCTCCGTGGAGTCCATACCTCCAACAGTTGATGTTGCAAAAGTGAATCCATCAATTACTCTATCAGCTCTCATTACAACGCCTGCAAGAATCGATCTATCACTCACACCTTTAATGAAGCTCTCAGAAATTCCGAGTGCTCTAATACCGCGCTTATGAATTTGAATCCTCAAATCCCTTCAACCTTAGATAATATATTGTTGGATGATCTTACACTTTATAATTAAATTTAATAGATTATTAGCTTGTTCATTTTAAAAGAGTGGTTTCTATGATTGAAGTTGAAGTTAAGTCTCCTTTAAAAGACCTAACTGAGGTTAGGAAGATTCTGATTAGACAAAATGCGGAAGCTCTGGGCAGTGTAGAAGAGCTTGATGTTTACTTCACTCATCCATTTCGAAACTTTGCCGAGACAGATGAGGTGCTTCGAATCCGTTACACCACAAATGGTAAGCATTATGTGACCTATAAGGGTCCTAAAGTCAAGGCTAAAGCTAGATCTAGAATGGAGGTGCATGTATCGGTTGAGGATGGAAATGCTTTTAGAGAGATATTTGAAAAATTAGGTTTTAAAGAAGTAGCCTCAGTAAAGAAGTTTAGAGAGAAATGGAGACTCGAAGATCTCCAAGTTTACCTTGATAAGGTTGAAGAGTTAGGATTTTTCATTGAGGTAGAGGCTTTAGTGGAGAACAATAAAGATATATCGCTAGCTGAGAGCAGAATATTTAATCTATTAAAAACGTTAGGAGTAGATCCTAAAAATACAATTAAAGAATCCTATTTAGAGTTGATTCTGAGGAAGAAAAATATTATTTAACGCGTTTAATTTCAGATTTCAACTGTAGTGAGAAATAAGAAAGGATTTTAGGGTAAATATCATGAAAATTAAGAATGGGGGAGATTGAAATAGGGGTAAATCTTAGAGATTTAATCTCACATACAAAAATTGATCTTTCAAATCTAAGTGGACGTTCTCTGGCGATAGACGCTTACAATGCCTTATATCAATTTTTAGCTATCATTAGAACTCCGACTGGAACTCCGCTGAAGGATAGAAAGGGTAGAGTAACAAGTCATCTCAGCGGATTGCTGTACAGAACAGCTAATCTCATAGAGTTAGGTATAAAAACAATTTACGTCTTTGACGGGGAGCCTCCAAGCCTGAAAGAAGTTGAGGTTAAAAGGAGAAGAAGAATAAAGGAGGAGGCTGTTAAAAAGTATGAGGTTGCTCTATTAAAGGGAGATTTAGAAGAAGCTAGAAAATATGCCCAGATGACCTCCACATTAAAGGATTATATGACTGAGGACTCAAAGCGGCTTCTAGACCTCATGGGTGTACCTTGGGTTCAAGCTCCATCTGAAGGGGAAGCTCAAGCCGCACATTTAGTTAAGAAGGGTGATGCGGACTATTGTGTCAGTCAAGATTATGATAGCCTCCTTTTCGGAGCGCCCCGCTTAATTAGAAATGTCACGATCAGTGGGAGAAGAAAACTTCCCGGAAAGAAGGCGTACATTGAGATTTTCCCTGAAGTTGTAGAGTTGAATAGAGTGCTAACAGAATTAGAGATTACTCATGAACAGTTAGTTGATGTAGGAATATTAGTTGGAACAGATTTTAATCCTGAAGGCATCAAAGGAATAGGTCCCAAAACAGCTCTTAAACTCATTAAGGAGTATGGAAAAATAGAGAATATTCCATCCGAAAAGTTACCTGAACTAAACTTTGATCCCGAACCTATCCGGGAGATATTTTTGAGACCTAAAGTTTCAGATGACTATAATATTGTTTGGAGAACACCGGATAGGGAGGCAATTATAAATTTTCTCTGTGAAGAGCACGACTTCTCAGTTGAGCGTGTGGAGAAAGCTATCAAAAGAATTGAAGAGGGATATAGAAAGCTCGCTGCGAGAAGAACATTAGAGGATTTCTTCTAGCGTTCTAGGAATCCATACTTCCCCCTTAAGGGAACAAACGCTACACTCATCAAATCATCCTCTCGCACTTCACCCTTCACCTTCCTAACTCTCTTCAACTTTTGGAAGAAATATAGTCCACCGACAGGAATAATCAGTATTCCCCCATCCTTTAGTTGTTTAATGAGAGGTTTAGGTATTGATAGCGACGCCGCCGTCACTAGAATTCTATCATATGGAGCCTCATCCGGATACCCCATAGAACCATCACTATGTATAACAGTTACCCGTTCTCCATATCCCGCTTTCGCCACATTCAACTTCGCGATGGAGGCCAACTCAGCGATCAACTCAACCGTGTATACATGCCCCCAACGTTCCTTTGGAATATTTGAAGGGGCAACTATCTCCGCTATGGTTGATGCGTGCCATCCAGACCCTGCTCCAACCTCAAGCACCTTCATACCCACATCTAACTCAAGAAGCTCATTCATTATACTAACCATGTGTCACCTAGCTAATCCAGCTGGATTAACTATGTGGTGCAGAAACTGTCTGTCCATACCCAATAGGTAATGGCCTATCCGCCGCAGCATAAGCCTTCATTTCTTGCGGAACAAAATTTATCCTCGGAACCATCCTCATAGCTTTTATAACCTTCTCAGTTTTCAAGTAGCCTTGCTGAATAAGGCTTTCTATTAGCTGCTCCCACTCATCCATCATACATCTACTCCAAAATAGTCGTCCATTAAGAAATAATTATTTTCTTGTTAGAATTTAAAAAATATGAAAGAATGGAATTATTTGACAGTAACTGATTTGGCTAAGTTTCTTGGTTTATCAGGATCCAGACCCTTACGAACAGCGATGTAATACGCTAGAAGCTGAAGCGGAATAATATATAGGATTGGTGAAAGAATTCCTGGCACATCACCAACTATTTCGATATAATCGTCAACTAAACTCTTGATTTCATCATCTCTTTCCTCAATTATCGCTAATACTCTGGCACCTCTAGCCTTCATTTCCATAATATTTCCCTTAATAGTCTTATGCGTCTCATCTCTTGGACAGATGAATATTACAGGTGTACCCTTCTCTATTAGACTTATTGTGCCATGTTTACTTTCTCCGGCAGGTAAAGCTATAGAAGGGATATAGGTGATCTCCATAAGTTTGAGTCTTCCTTCCATAGCTGTGGCTGAGCTTATTCCTCTACCCAAGAATATTAGAAGCTTACTGTCATAGTATTTTTTAGCTAACTCAATAACTTTACCCTCAACTGAGCTTATCACTTTCTCAGCGTAATCTGGAATCAACCGTAGCTTCTCCTCCAACTCATCCATCTCCAACTGTGATACTTTGCCTCTCATCTTTGCTAATCGTAGGGCTAGCTGAGCTAAAACTAGAAGCTGAGATGTGAATGTCTTTGTAGCTGCAACACCTATCTCTGGTCCTGATTGCTGACATATATATGCTCTGGCTACTCTTGTTAAGGTAGAGCCTATAACATTAGTGAGACCAAGTAGTGTAGACGCCCTATTTCGGGCATACTCTAAAGCCTCTAGAGTGTCAGCTGTCTCGCCTGACTGACTTACAAAGAGAATTGTAGTATCTACATTCACAGCTTTGCCATAATTCTCAATGAATTCTGATGCAATAACAGGATATGTAGTTAACATCGCAAGTTTTGAGAACATATAGGAGGCAGCTACACATGCATGATAAGAGGTACCCGCAGCCACTAGGAAAACTTGGCTGGCTCTATCCAGAAAGGTAGCCATCAAATCCAAGTATTTCTCTTGAAGTCTCAACGCGTTTCTCAGAGCTTGTGGTTGTTCATGGATCTCCTTAAGCATATAGTGAGGATAACCCTGTTTCTCTGCCATCTCTGGGCTCCAGTC
>CAZHYI010000030.1:0-3146 GCA_964536595.1 uncultured Candidatus Bathyarchaeia archaeon | reverse complement strand
TACTAATGGATATCCAGCCTTTATCTCCTCCTCTATTAAGTGAGCTATCACCTCACTATCAGTTTTTGATATAAATTTATGTCCTCTATCGATCAATTCATTCTTCAATTCCCAAAAATTCTCGATTATTCCATTATGCGCTATAGCTAACTGCGCATCACAGTCAAGATGAGGATGAGAATTTATTTTTGAAGGACCACCATGAGTTGCCCATCTAGTATGTCCTATACCGATGTTACCCGGTAGATCATCTAGGTTATGGAGGAGATGAACCTTATCTATCTTTCCAACATCCTTCTTGACATAGATTTTATTGTTGAATATTGTTGCTTCACCAACAGAGTCGTAACCTCGGTATTCAAGCCTCTTTAATGCTTGATGTATGATTGGAGCAGCTTTACCTTTACTTAAAACACAACCGAATATACCGCACACTATATTTCACTTTAGACTTTATTTTTTGTTATTTTTAGAGAAGAATTTAAAAAAGATAAAAAGTTTATTAAGACTGGATTTAAAAACTAAAAATGGTTTTTTCATAGTCATCTAGCTTTACTAAATCATATTTTATCAAAAATCTTGTACTACTAAAAGAAGATTTATAATGGTTACATTACTTAATTCGAAATATGAAAGTTAAGACCTTAGTTGATGGCGGAGATACTGTAAGGCTTAAAGATATCGTGATTTTTGACGATCCAAAGAGTCTTAAGGGAATTTTAAGCAAAGTGAGTTGGGATATACTCAAGCTTCTTTCAAAGAACGAATCGTATTCTATGGAGATAGCTAGGAGACTAAATATTCATGAGCAGAAGGTTTATTATCATATGAGGAAGTTGCTGAGATCAGGAATTATTAGAGTCGCTAGAACTGAGAAGAGAAAAGGTGCCCTCACCAAGATTTATAAGGTATCTTATCCAGCTATGGGAGTCGAGCTTCCCTTTGGAGAGGTGGAAACAAAGTCGACTTTTCTAACTAAAATAGATTTTAAGGTAAGAGAGTTTTTCTTTCCCTTCATAAAGGACGGGAAGTTTAACGGTAAGATAGTGGTTGGTAGCCCTGATCCACATGGACCCTTTAAAGCTAGAGCAAGGGACGGACATTACGCTATCCACTTCACTTTTTTCATGGGGAACTTCATAGGTTTACCGGAGCACTTCACTGTGAAGCTTGATGTAGATGTTAAGGCTGAGAAAGAGGAAAACAATAATTTGATTTTAATAGGTGGTCCAGGAACAAATCTCTTAACGCAGGAAGTGAATGAGCATCTTCCGATAAAGTTTGATGTTTATCCTTCAGAGCATGGATACATATTTGGAGGTTTATGCTCCCAAGAAAGCGGTAATGTATATATGGCTGATAATGTGGGAGTTGTAGCTAGAATACCTAATCCTTGGGCTGAGGATAAAACAATAATTGTTCTGGCTGGAAATAAGTCGGTTGGAACGAAAGCTTGCGTTTTAGCTATAACTAAATTCTGGAAGGATGTGCTTAAAGAGTTTGAGGGACAAGAGAAGTTTGCCACAGTAATTCAAGGTTTCGATTTCGATGGAGATGGAAAAGTAGATTCTGTAGAGGTGCTTGAGTAAACTCAAAATTGGTCGATTTTTATGAAAATTAGGGATTCTTTCTGGATAAATGGACATCCAAACATAAAAGCTACTCACCGCTCAACCCTAGAGTTCACAAAAGATAGCGAGTGTACCCCTAAAGGAGACTGCATATTGGGGGTGAAAGCGACAAAATCCATTGCGGATCTGAATGAAGAATTGAAAAGGTACCTCAAAATGGGAGGTAAAGTGAGTGTTAGAATAGTATGTGGTGATTTAGTAGAGGAAATAGTAGGTTTTGGATCTGAAAAACTGGTTTTTAGTGATTCGAGAAGCGTAGTGATTCGTAAGAGCGATTATGTGGATTCAAGGACTCTGATTATAAAAGCCAGTAAAGCAGCAAGGGACATAAGTAGAGAACTAGTGAATTGTATGAAGAATCCTTACTCTAAAGCTTTAGTGGAGATTTCTAGTATTCCTTAAATCTTGTCCAGAGAAAATCGATAAGCTATAATAGAATCTTGCCTTGATAAGTAGATAAAAAGGAGAGTTAATTTATCCGAATGAGGAGGAGGATACGTCATGACAGATCAATCAGAAATCATCATTGCAATAGGAATTATAGTTATAGTGGCAGCGATACTAGTTCTTTATTACTATCCACGTTTGAGGAAGGAAGCAAAAGTAAAGGAGACTCCTAAATTAGAGGTTGTTGAGGTTAAGGAGAAAGTGTCGGTGCAGCCTTTGGAATTAACGATGATTAAGGGAATAGGCCCGAAGTGGTCTAGTAGGCTTAAGGAGGTCGGCGTGAACTCTGTTCAAGATTTAGCATCTATGAAAGCTGATGAATTAGCCAAGAAGATAGGTGCTTCAGAGAAGGTTGTCTCAAAATGGATAGCTGGAGCTAAAGAAATCCTAAAGAAAAAGAGTAAGTAATGAATGGAGGGAAAATGGATGATTTTGGTTATAGATAATCGCCCCTTAGATTGGAATGAAGAGTTCATACTATTGAAGGTTTTAGAAGAGATGTTTGGGGAACGCTTTGAAGTAGTGCACTATGAGAGCGATGAATTAGCGAATAAAATTATGGCTGCTAATGTTGAGGCTATAATTAGTGGAGGTTCACCTGAATTAATCACTAAGAAAGAAGTTAGGAAAAGGTTTCAGCCTGAAATAAACCTCCTAGGTAAAGTTAGAAAGCCAATTTTAGGAATATGTCACGGCCATCAACTATTAACTTTAGCTTACGGAGGCGAAGTCTCTATAAGAAGGAGTATGGTTAAGGGTTTCCGAAAAATTAGAGTATTAAAGCAAGATCCCATATTCGAAGGGCTTGATGATAGTTTTATGGGATGGAAGGAGCATAGAGAGGAAGTTAGAAGATTACCGGAAAAATTCATTCTTCTAGCTGAATCTGACGACTGTGCTGTGGAAGCTATAAAACTTCAGAACTTCCCGATTTACGGCTTACAGTTTCATCCTGAAAGATTTAATGATGAACATCCAGAAGGACTTAGAATTTTAGAGAATTTCATGAAGATCATTGAATACTACAAGGATTCAAGCTCTTAACTCATTCCTGTAGCTTCCTCAATT
>CAZHYI010000029.1:2726-9149 GCA_964536595.1 uncultured Candidatus Bathyarchaeia archaeon | reverse complement strand
CCTAGGGTTCCAAGGATAATTATGACGAGTGATTGAAGCCAGAAAACCCAATCCATTCCTACTCTCCTCCAATAAGACTTAACATGTTAAATGTAGCGCTGCCACAGCTCTTTTAGACTTTGAGACTTCATTGAATATTTCACAGGCCTTACTGGTCTTCTCAGCTATCAATTCTATACCTTCTGAACGGATACGCTTTTCAGTTTCCGATGTAACTTCCATCAAACCGTAATATCCTTTACCGATTATGAGAACTTCAGGTTTCTCCTCCAAAACCTCAGCAAGATCCTCAATATGAACTCTATGCCCCTCTCTCCTCCACCAACCGACTTTTATCCTATCAGGAAAAACTATCAAGTCTTTGTCGTACTTTTTACCATCGATTACTATCTGCCCAAAGTCGTATTTCTCTATCAATCTTTATCTCCCACTATTAGATAGAATTATAATGTTGTAGCATTAAAATTATTCTCAATTATTCATTAAGAAGAGATTTTAAGGAATGATTTAACTTGAGTTTAGAGGAAAAATTAGAGAGAGTGAAGCTCTTCTCTGAGGAGTTAGGGTTAGATCTACATAAATCTGAAGATAGATTCAAATGGTTTTTAGCATCTATATTATTTGCGAAGAGAATCTCAGCTGAAATAGCAAAGAGAACCTTCAAGGAATTCGAAACTAACAATCTTGTAACGCCTGAAAAAATTCTGGAGGCTGGTTGGGATCAACTAGTTGAAGTTTTAGATTCCGGAGGCTATGTGAGGTATGACTTCTCCACAGCATCTAACCTCCTAGAGATAATGAAAAAATTGAAAAGTGAATATGGAGATTTAGAGGAGCTGCATAGGAAGGCTAAAGATTCAATGGACTTGGAAAAGCGTTTAAGGGAATTTAAGGGCGTAGGTCCTGTAGCCGTTAACATTTTTCTGAGGGAACTGCGAGGCATTTGGGAGAAAGCTGATCCTAGACCCTCTAAGATGGCTATAGAGGTGGCTGAAAGGCTTAATTTGAAGGATTACAAGAAGTATGAGTCGGCATTGGTTAGGTTGAATTTGGAGTACTGTAAGAAGAGGAGATGTGCAATCTGCCCAGTTAGGATACACTGCGCCTTAACTAGCTCTTTGCAATAGAGCGAATATAACTTAGAGGTCTAACCTAAAGTTTTCCTCCTCGACAGGATAAAACCTTAATTTTCCACCGAAAGTAGGGTCTGAACCAACCTTCTCAGCTGTCAGCCTTAAAGCCTCAATTATGCTCATTCTGTCTTTTACTAATGCTTCAACCAACACCTTCACTGCAGCATCTGTATGTGACAAACCAACCTTATCACTCCAACTTATAAAGACCTTAGCTCCCTTCTCTATGAACGCTTCCGCAAGGAAATCATTGTAAAGCCCGTAACAACTACTAAGAATAACTACAGCCCCATTGAAGTCACCTTCTGCGCTTAATCGGAAAAAATCGGGTCCCACAGTGAATAGAGGCGTATCATTCCGGTAGGGAATAATGCCCTTCCCTATCTGATTTGTTACCTGCTCAAATGGGTACTTCATATCACTATAATTTTCAGATGTGAACAAGAAAGGGTAGTTGCCTTCCTCACTTATCCCCGTATGTACACGTAAAATGATCAGCTTAAATCCGAAGGTAGGCAGTTTCCTGTAAAACTCAACGTTAACCTCCTCATCTTTGAAGATCTGAATGGCTAAACCATTCTCCTCAGCCAATTTTACAATTTCATTGGTAAATTCTGGACTTTCAGAGTAAAACTGGTCTAGAATTCCTATTGTGAAGGTTGATGTTGGAGGCGTAGCTAAAGGCTGAATTATATAGAGGTACGTCAAGGAAGCCGCGATCGCTATTATGATGCCTAAAATAAATATCCTTTTAGTTTTAATTATTCTTTTGAGGCTTCTCTTTTTAGACAAATCGCATCTTACAACATTTAAAATTAAGGTAACTATTTAAACTTCACTATCTGAAATTAACTTCTGAAATACCACAATTTTTAAGTGTACTTCATAAAAATAATTATTTTGGTGTCTGACTTGGTAGGAGGATACATGGGGAAATGGCTAGAGGTTGACTTAACGAAGGAGACCGCGAAAGTAAAAGACTTAGACATTGCTTTTGCGAAGAAATTCTTGGGAGGAAGAGGCTTCGGAGTAAAGATTCTGTACGACAGGTTAAAGCCAAAAATAAACCCACTCACTCCAGCAAACATCTTAGTATTTGCAACTGGACCCTTGACAGGGGGTAAATGCATAATTAGTCCAGGGCGGTATGTTGTCTGCACCAAGAGCCCCCTCACCGGAACAGTCCTCGACTCCAACTCCGGTGGAGGGTGGGGCCCCTTCTTGAAAAAGGCGGGTTTTGACTACATCGTGATCACGGGAAAAGCCAAGTCGCCAACGTACCTTTGGGTGCACGATGGGGAATGCGAATTCAAAGATGCGTCACACATTTGGGGAAAGATGGACGTATTTGAGGCGGAGGATACCATAAAGAGGGAGACAGACAAAAAGGCTAGAGTGGCTCAGTGTGGTCCCGCGGGTGAAAGGTTAGCTCTCCTCGCGTGTGTCATGAACGATTATTATAGAGCAGCAGGGAGAGGTGGTGCAGGGGCCGTCATGGGTTCTAAAAACCTCAAGGCCATAGCCGTTTTTGGGGAAGCTGAAGTGCAGTATTCGGATCCTGACGACTTTAGGGCCGCCAACAAGGAAGTGTATGACGTGATGCAGAAAGCTGACATCCCAAAGAAGGGTGGCGGTCTAAACACCTACGGAACAGCATCCCTCGTTAACGTAATAAATGACCACGGAATATTTCCAACTAGAAATTGGCAGACTGGTGTCTTCGAAGCCGCAGAGAAGATCAGCGGAGAAAAACTCGCCGAAACCAGATTAAAGAGGGCCACCGCTTGCTGGGGGTGCCCAATTGCCTGTGGTAGATGGACGAGAATTGAAAAGGGTCCGTACAAGGGTATTGAGGGCGAGGGGCCCGAGTACGAGACTCTCTGGTCTCTGGGTGCAACTTGCGGGGTCGACGACTTAGACATGATTATCACCGCACATTGGCTCTGCAACAGATACGGACTAGACGGGATTAGTGCTGGCAGCACCGTGGCGTTCGCGATGGAATGTTACGAAAGGGGGCTCATTTCGAAGGAGGACACCGGTGGTATAGATCTGAGGTTCGGTAATGCAGATGCAGTTGTCGAAGTCATAGAACTCATGGGCAGGGGTGAAGGTATCGGCGCGATACTTCAAGATGGTTCGAGAGCCGCCGCAGAAAAGATAGGCAAGGGTTCAGAAAAATTCTCAATGACCGTCAAAGGCTTAGAAATGCCAGCATACGACCCAAGAGGTGCAAAGGGACACGGTCTCGCTTACGCCACCTCAAACCGAGGAGGATGTCACGTGAGGGCATATATGATATCCCCGGAGATCCTGGGAGTGCCGGAACCTTTAGACAGATTCAGCGGAGCCGAAGACATCAAGAAGATAGAGATGCTAAAAACATTTCAAGATCTCACCGCGGTAGTGGATTCCGCCGTGGTATGTCTATTTGTGACCTTTGGCATCGGTGCGCCGGAATTCGTCAGGCTACTGAAGCCATGCACCGGATGGGATTGGACGGTGGAAAGCCTCTTAGAGCTTGGAGATCGAATATGGACCCTTGAGAGAGCCTTCAATGCCCGTGAGGGCTTCGGAAGGAAGGACGACATGTTGCCCGAGAGGCTTTTGGTCGCTCCCATGCCTGAAGGCCCAGCCAAGGGTCATGTAGTGCCGATTGAGCCGATGCTAGACGCATACTATAGGATTAGAGGCTTGGATGACGAGGGTCATCCAACTTGGGCTAAGATGAAGGAAGTGGGACTAGCCTAGCCAACCAATTTATCCTTTTCTTTTTTCTTGAAAGGTGCTGATATGATTTCGAGAAGAACGTTTCGAGCCATACCAACGGAAAGAATCTTCTCATACCTACCGGAAATCTTGCAAAAAATAGGTGTGAAGGTGACCAGCCAGAAGCATCAGATCGCAAAGAATCATTTCAAAGGTATAGTTGAGGGACTGAAGGTAGGAAACCCACCCGTCTTCATACGAATCAAAATAGAGAAAGAAGAAGAAGATTGGTCCAATGCGGGGGGAAGATTCGTCCCCACCGTATGTACTTCACATATGACAGTTGAAACCTACGAAAACATGCAAGGAGGACGAGAAGACTCTAGAGGCTCTCTAGAACTTCTGAAACTGTTTAACAACAAAATAAGCATGTACGTATGGCGTGCAGCTGGCTAATCACGCACACAGTTCCAGTTCGCTTAGCTTAGACGTTTACGACAACATAGCCAAAGTTAAAACCGAAACAATGAATAAACTCAAGAGGGTAGTTCAATTTTTGGATCTCATTAAAGAACTTTCAAAGGGTTCATTCTGCGTTGATGAAAAACTTGTTAGGGATGATGAAGAATTAAATCCCTATTTTTTATACTACCTAACGGAAGGAATATTGTTCATAGATGGTTTAAAGACGAAACTTAAAGATATAGTTTCAATTTTTCTGTTGCTGGTGGAAACTAGAAAATCCATAATGTAAATTAGATGATTAAGCCTTTAAGTACTTCTTAATAAACTTTCAGTGAGTTATTGATTATTCATAGAAGATTAAGTCTTCATCCTCTAATCTCTTATGCAGCTTTTCCACAGCGTTGTAAACGTCTTCTTCCTTCTTTGCTCCTGTGCAGACCAATTTACCACTTGCGAATAGGAGAATGACAACCTTTGGGTCATCCATTCTATAAATTAAACCTGGAAATTGCTCAGGCTCATACATTGTTCTGCCTAGAACGAACGCTGACTTCTCCAGATCTATCATTCCGCCCAGACTTGCAGAGGCAACTATATTCTGAATCTTGAGTTCAGGCTTACCAATAATTATTATTCCACCCTTCTTCAGTTCCCTTATAACTTTCATAACCGCTCTTTTCGCTTCCTTCTCTGATTTAGCTCCCGTACACACCATCTTACCAGAATTGAAAATCAAAGTAGCCGTCTTCGGTCTCTTCAGTCTGAAAACTAAACCTGGAAATTGTTCAGGTTTATACTCGACTGTTGGGAAACCCCTCACGATAGCGTTAAGATCGATCTTTTGTTTCAGGGTAGCTGATGCTACAACATTCTCTATCTTTACAGAGGCTTTTACTTTAGGCATGTAAACATTCACTCCAAACCTTAAATAAATCCTTTATAAAGAGAAAGGTTTAACCTATATATAATCCTTATATTCTTTAAGCGCTTTAAAACGATTTTCTATTCATGTAGAGTTTATAAAATACTGTTTTCCTCTTGAAAATGGTGTTATAGAGGGAGAATTAGAGAGAGAAACATAATTGCGATGTATGCTGCAACTACTATGATTGTTGATTTGATCGTTGAGGTCTTATAGTTTTCACTGGCGGCTACTACCAGAAGGATCATAGACCATAATGTGAATATGTTGAAGGTGTCTAACGCGGCATTAGCAGTGGCGTTAAGGAAAGGCTGAGATGATACTTGAAGTGGACTCATGATTAATTTAACTTCATCTTCAGTAATTACGAATGAATCTATGAGTCGCAGTATATGTTGCAGTAGGAGAGGTGTTGATGAGTATGCCGCTAATGTAAGCATATTCGTGAATGACCCTTCAGTTTTCTGTGTTTTAGAAAATATATGAATGATTATTGCACCTATGATCCATCTTCCGAAAATAACGGTGAATCCTAATATGACATTCATTATCACCATGGCTTGACGGAGTTGTTCTGGATTAATCAGAGTAATCGGTACCCTTCCCTGAAGAATTTTCTCTGCTATTATGAAAGTTAAAGGTAGCTTACTTACGTAGATGTAATTGGCAGAAGCTGCAATTAATGCGATTATAAGCATTAAAATAGATGCGTTGAGTAGGCGGGGTTTTTCCAATATGGATCTAAAAGTCTTTCTCGGAGACACTAAACAGCTAAATATTCGCTTTAGATCCTCCATTCTCTATCTCCTCTTATTCATATCTTAAAGCCTCTACAGGATCTAACTTTGAAGCTTTCCATGCCGGGTAAAGTCCAGATATCATGCCGGTCAATGTAGCGAACACTACTCCTGCTATTCCAATCCATAATGAGGGTGCAGGTGTTAATGAGATGTTGTACATATAGACCATCATGGTTGATGCTGCATAACTCAGAAGTACGCCGAATATTGCGCCGAGTACTCCACCGACCAATCCTGTTAGGGATGCCTCAGTGAGAAACATAAGTAACACTTGATGGTTCTTTGCGCCTACAGCTTTCATTATTCCTATCTCACGGGTTCGTTCAATGACTGATATGGTCATTGTGTTTATAACAGAGATTCCAGCAACAATTAAGGATATCGCAGCGATTCC
>CAZHYI010000029.1:0-2626 GCA_964536595.1 uncultured Candidatus Bathyarchaeia archaeon | reverse complement strand
GTGGATGCTCTGTCACTTCGCTGCAGAAACCTACCTTCCGCAATCTCTGTACTTTTAATTATTCTAGTATATTCTTCCGGAATTATACCTACAACAGTTGCATAGTCGGTGCATCCCCCTATATATATCTCTGCTCCTTTCCTTATCACAGGGGTTACTAACGCGACGTGAGGAATGCTTCTTATTCGATCTACATCCTTAAGTGTGAGAGTTCCTCCACCTTGCGCTCCCATAATTCCGAAGCCTCCAGGAATCACGATGATTGTGGTTGGGCCTAAAAGCTCCATCTGTTGATTTATAGCTACGCTCATGCCTTGCGTAATTGAGATAAGCGCCGTTAATGCTGAAATGCCTATTAATATTCCTATAATGTTTAGTGTTACTCTAAATTTCCGTTCTTTCATGCCGTCTAAACCTATAACTATGGCGTCTCTAATATTCATGTAGAGATCACCGCTAGATCCTCATCCCGAAGAGCATTCTCAATATGACCCATATGAAATTCCAAAAGGTTAGGCTCGTTTCTGTCTTTTCAATCATTTTTTCTTCAATTACTACTGGCAACTCGATAGTGACTTGTCTCTCTTGATTGTATTCATCCCAGTAAGTTACCACTAATGGTAGAGTGTAATCTCCAGTAGCGACGTCTGATTTAACTGTGAATTGAAGGTCGAATGGAACTGGGTTGTCTGGATCTACCCTTCCTATATACTCATAGCTTTCAGATGTTGTGAGGAATGGGCTTTCTGAGGTGTCTTTAGCGACTTCTATCTGTACGAAGTCAGCTGATTCGGTCCCTATTAGGAGTAAGTCGGCTTCGATGGTTACTGTTTCTCCAGTTTTCAGGATTAAGTTTGAGGGGTCCATATTGATCAGTCTGAAGATAGCTTTGCTTCGCACATTTATGGAGATGCTCTCACTTATGCTATTTGGTTGCCCATAAATATCGTAATACTGGATGTTTAGTTGGATTGGGTAGGGTTGTGCTTTAGCATTTTCACTAATGTGTAGTCTATAAACTATCTCTGAAGTTTCATTTGGGTTTAAGTCTCCTATGAAGATGAGGGATGGACTTAAAAGTGTTAAGTAACCAGTCGGATCAGCTATTAATTGTGCCTTAACGTTATAGGCTTCAGCTTCAAGATCTTGAAGTTCTATCACAATTGTTAAGTCATCTCCTGGATGAACTAAGGGTGGAACTGCCTGAAAGTTTTTAACGATGATTGTGGTATGATCAGCTGGCTCAACCGAATCAACAAATACTCCCAAGTTCAAGCTGTCAATATGTGAAACACCATCCGTATCCTTATACTTCAATGTGAGCGTTAGGGGATATACTCCAAGCGGGGTTGCTCTAGATATGCCAACAGTCGCTTCAAAATAGACGGTGCTGTTCGGCTTGATCATATTAAATGTGCTGGCAGCTCCCTCCAAAACAATTATGTTAGCAACCGTCGAAGTAAGTTGAACGTCAACCTCATAAACAGAAGCGCTCCCAATGTTAGTCACAGCCACTTTGATTTTATTCTCTTTTCCTGCTCTAATCTTATAATCACTTACTTCAGCTTTGAATGCATATTTATGTGTTGTAACTGAATTAACAAAGACTCCGACTGTCAAACTATCGCTTCGGAGAGTCCCATCTGAATCATAATACTTTATTGTAAGCGTCAGAGAGTACGTTCCTAGCGGGATTTCCCTAGAGACACCGAGAGTCGATTTAAAATGGATGGTGCTGTTCGGCTCAATAACACTGAAGGTGTGACTTGCTCCCTTTAAGATGGCGATCTGTCCAACCATTGAGGACAACTGGATATTTACGTCATAAGCTGACGAGTTACCAGTATTTGTAAGTAGAACCTCGATTTCATTTTCAATACCGGCTGTTAAATTATAATTCTTCACTTCAGCTTTGAAACTGAATCTATCAGTGATCACAGAATCCACCGAGATTCCCACTATTATGCTGTCACGATAGGTAACACCCTTCGAATCTTTATACTCAACGTTAAGTGTCAATGGATAAACGCCTAACACAATACTCTTTGAGACGCCGAGTAAAGACGTGAAGTTAACCTCTTCTCCAACATCGATCTCGTTGAATGTGTGAGATAACCCTTCAAGAACAACGATGCCTGAGACCGATGAAGTTAATGACGCTTTCACATTATAAAGCGTTTCCTCGCCTATGTTGGTTAAATGTAAAGTAACTTCATTCTCTGTTCCAGCCTTGACTCTATAGTTATCTACATCAACCTTAAGCTCTAATCTCTTAGGCGTTAAAGAATCAACTATAACCCCTATCTGCACATCCACCATAGCTGGAATGTATCTATCTTCCTGGGTTGAGTAATAGTCATATCTCAACTGGAGATTTAGCGAGTAACTTCCAAGAGGACAATTATCCGCTACATAGAGGGCGATATGCAGATTTTCTGTATATCCAGACCTCATTGCAGTGAATACGTGGTAGGAGCCACTAATGATTGATATTCCGGAAACCATTGAAGGAACACTCAGAATAGCTTCAACATTATAGGCAACCTCACTACCAACATTAGTGAGTTTGATAGTCATCTCATTCTCTTCACCCGCTATAAGGCGGTACCCTTCAACCTCCACCTTT
>CAZHYI010000028.1:0-9235 GCA_964536595.1 uncultured Candidatus Bathyarchaeia archaeon | reverse complement strand
CTTCATTCAAGGCTCTGCCGATTTACGGTGGGGAACCTATTCAGAAACAGATAAATGCGCTAGAGAGGGGCGTCCATATCGTTGTTGGTACGCCAGGCCGCATAATTGATCATTTAAAACGAGGAACATTGAATCTGGCATCTGTAAAGATTGTTGTTCTGGATGAGGCTGATAGAATGCTGGATATGGGCTTCATTGATGATATAGAATTTATATTATCAAAAGTGCCGAGAGATCGGCAGACAAGCCTATTCTCAGCAACGATTGATCAGTCAGTGATGGATGTGTGTGATAGATACATGAAGCGGCCTAAGAAGATACTTGTGAGTAAAGATGAGATAGCCCTCACACAGATAGAGCAGTACTACACGATTGTAAATCCTAAATATAAATTTAGGGTTCTATGCAACCTTCTAGAAGAGAATCACATTGAGCGGGCTATAATATTCTGTAAGACAAGGATAGGAACGAACATACTGGCAGGTAAGTTAAGGAGGCGAGGATACAACGCGAAACCGCTTCATGGCGGTCTCACTCAACCGCAGAGAGACTTCGTTACTAACTCTTTCAGGAAAGGAAGATTTAAGCTGCTTGTTGCAACAGATGTTGCTGCCAGAGGCCTTGACATTCAGGGAATAACTCATATAATTAACTATGATATTCCGTTGGATGCGTTGGTCTATTTCCATAGGATTGGGCGAACCGCTAGAATGGGTGGTGAAGGCACAGCTATAACGCTTGTGGGTTACGGTGAGAGAGCAGAGCTGGAGAGAATAAGAGCACTAACAAATACGAGGATTGAGAAGCTTGAAGGCGTAATTGAGATGCCGACTTCAGAGTTTTCAAAGACGTACAAGGCAGTATGTGCTGAGTGTGGGAAAGAGTGCACTGTTCCCTTTAAGCCTGATCCGAACAGGCTGGTTTACTGTCGAGAATGCTACCTCAAGCGAAGACCGCGGAGACGCTATTAGAAATAATTCTTTGAATTCTGAAGAAGCGCAGTCTTCCTTCCAGTTTCTAAATAATTTCTTAGTGTTGAAAAAGGATGATGGAGATCGATCGTAGATCTGATTCGGTGATAGGTTGAAGATTACTGTGTGGTGGTGTAGGTGGGTTCCTCCTTAATGGTTTTCATCCCTATCTGTCGTATTTTTCCATTGTTTAGAAGTTCCCTAATTAGGAATTCCCCGTAGAGAGGATGTGCTCCGAGACGAAGGGTGAGTTCTGAGGGAGTTAATGGCTCCCTAAGAAGACTTAGGGCTCTCTCCTCAACATCCTCAGCGAACCTAATGAAATACCCAATTCTATCTTTAGCATTCTTTATTATTTCTCCATGCCCAGGAAGAATAAATTTCATGTTTAAGGGGAGGAGCTTCCGAAGCGACTTTATATAGACGTTTCTTCCATCTCTTATTATAGGCGTATCTATCTCCCTACTGTAGAATGGATGAAAGCGTTTCCCTAATATCATATCACCTGAATATAGGTAGCCTCTCTCTTCGCAATAGATGCAGATGCTACCCCTACTATGACCTGGAGTATGAATAATCCTCAATTTGAGTGCACCAACCTCAAACTCTTCTCCACCCCTAACTGTAACGTCTGCTTCGCAGGGCTGAAGCGGATACTTAAGTTCCTTCAGGACTTCAGCCTCAGCCTCATGAACAACCACTTCAGCGCCAAGATTCTCCTTAAATTTACGTGTACCACCTACATGATCATAGTCTGTATGGGTTAGGAAAATATACTTCAAATTTACCGGCTTCTTTCCAGCTATCAATTCTAGGATGAAATTGATTGAGTTCACAGACTCACTAGTCCAACCAGAATCTACCAGAGCAACTTCCCCTTCACTCTTAACTACACCGACATTACAGCCTATTAAACCTCCTATCAAGTAGAAGTTCTCATCCACCTTCATTTTCATCAAGTAACTTCTTACAGTTAAAAAGGGAATTTATTGCTTATGTAAAATTAGAGTGTTTTTAGTGAAGAAAAATAAAGTAGGTCGCTAAGGGATGAGATAAGCTACAAAAAGATGCGCTGCCCTATTGGAGCATTCGCATGAGAGTTCAGGTATTTCCTTCACATTGACTTTGGTGAAGAATTTCTCAGCTTCCTCTTTAATTATGGATGGGTTGAAGCCTAAGTGTAGGTCGCCCATCTCCACTCGAAATTCCTTGAATGGATGTTCACATAGATCTATTAAAACTGCCTTTCCATGACCCTCTAAAGCTTCTTTAATGCTTCTGAAGACTTCTGCGATGTCTGGGCAATGATGTAGCGTTAGGGTTGAGAATATAGCGTCGAATCTGTCGGGGGCCTCCATATATTTACTCGCATATTGGGCGCTTCCAGTAATATTTTCAGCTATGCCAAGGAACGGCGTAACCTCCCCAGTCTTTCTCCTCAGAATCATTAACATTGCTGGCGTAACATCCATGGCGTAAAAGGATGCTTCAGGTAAGCTGTTACGAACCCTCTCAAAAACTCTAACTGTGAAGAGACCGGAGCCGGCACCTACATCCAGAATTTTAGCATCACTCTTTAATTTGGGCGGTGAAAGTAAACAATCGGTTAAAGTCTTTGTAATGCGCTCTACACCTCTTCACCAAAATAATCCATCAGTATTTTATCTCTTCTCTCAGCTTCCTTCTCAGTGAAGTGTTTAACTCCCTCAAGAATCAACTCTACATTTCGTGCCTCGAGCCTACTCAAAAGCGCACTTAAATCTATCTCTTTGATGTAACTCTCAAAATCTAATGAGGTAGACATGGCTATCGCATTTATTTTTTAAACTATTTTGGCTTTACTCCATAAATCTTTATAACCAACCAAAATTCTACTTCTCAACAGAAGGGATGATGTTTGTTCAGAGAAATATACAATCCCTACAAAAAGTATGGTTTGAGAAGAGTGATTAATGCAGCCACCTGCATGACCCGTTTAGGCGGTTCAATCTCTCCGCCAGAAGTTTTCAGAGCTATGGAAGACGCCTCTAAGTCATTTGTCCATATCCCAGAACTCCAGCATTGGGCTGGGAAAATAATTGCTGAAGCTATGGGAGCTGAGGCTGGGTTACCCACTGCAGGAGCAAGCAACTCAATCTTGTTAGCAGCAGCTGCCTGCATAATGAGAGGCACCGAACTGGAGAATTATGATCCCCTAGAGGAGGAGACATGGACCCATCTGATTCAGAAGTTGCCTATGCACACTGAGGGATTAAAGACTGAGTTCATCGTTCAGAAAGGGAATAGGAACGTTTATGATCACGCTGTAGAGTGCGCTGGTGGAAGGTTTGTGGAGGTTGGTACAGAGGATGGCTGCACTGAGGAAGAGCTTGAAGAAGCCTTCAATCCCGAAAGAACAGCTGCCTATTACTTCACTGTGAGATCGCTTGGAAAGTTTCTTCCACTCGAAACAGTAATAAAAGTAGCTCATAAAAACGGCGCTCCTGTAATTGTTGATGCTGCCTCTGAACTTCCACCTAGAAAGAACTTAAGGAAATACATCGCTATGGGCACCGATCTAGTGATATTCAGTGGAGGAAAATTCATTGCTGGACCTAACAATTCCGGAATCTTAGCTGGGAGGAAAGACCTCATCAAGCTTGCCCATCTCCAAGCCTACCCCTTCCATGGCGTAGGCAGAGCAGCGAAGATGAGTAGGGAAACGATTGTAGGTTTAATCACTGCGCTAAAGCTGTATTTAGAGCTTGATGAGGAAGCACTCTTCAGAGCTTGGGAAGAGAAGGCAGAATGGATAAAGGCTCAGTTAGACGAGATTCCCCACGTACAATCAGAGATCACTTATCAGAGAACCATGGAGGAGAAGGAGCCTATGGTTCCCATAGTCGCTTTCAAGATTGATGAGGAAGCGCTGGGCATAACTGGAAAGGAGCTTTCAAAGATGCTTAAAGATGGAGATCCAAGTATAGAGGCGCCTTATGAACCATACTACATCATAGAAGACTGTAAAGATAAACTGATTATAAATCCAGAGTTTCTGCTTGAAGGGGACGAAACAATAATTATTCAGAGAATAAAGGAGTTATTAACGGGGAAAACCTAGAATTTTCTCCTCATTTTTCCTTTTTAATCTAGTGCTATAGTCCTTTTTAACGCCCTCTCAGCATTCTCCTTTATTATCTTCTCTATGGCATCTTCAGGTATTCTGGGAAGATTCGTATTCTCCACGAACCTATTAATTCCCCTAAGAGTCTCCACTTCCTCCTCGAAGGTTTGGATAGGCCAGTCAGTGCCGAACAAAAGTTTATCTAGGACTCCCCAAGTCATAGCTTCCAGTAAGCCTTGGTAAAGCATACTGTAAGCTCTGGTTGGGATACTCATGCCGCTAACATCAGCATAAACATTAGGTTCAATCCTTAATACCTGAACTGTGTCTCTCATGTATGGGTGAGCCATATGAGCGATTATAATCGTTAAGTCCGGGAAGCTTTTAGCCACATCCATAATGTGGATGGGCATAGTGTATTTAAGGTGGCTATGCCTTGATGGGCAAGCGCCCATATGAAACATGATTGGAATATTCAATTCTTGAGCAACTTCATAGACAGGGTACGCCTTCTCATCGTTAGGGAAGAAGTGCATCACAATAGGATACATCTTCAAGCCCTTCAGACCCAACTCCTCAACACAATACCTTACATATTCCGAGGCACCCTTATCTAGAGGGTTCACCCAGGCAAACCCGATAAGTTTTTCCGGATGCTTCCTCACATACTCAGCCGTATACTCGTTCGGCCCTCCAAGAACAACAGCCTTATCAACATTCTCCATAGCCTTCCAATGCTCCTCTAAACTGTAAATCCGCATCCACCTTTCCCTCTGATCTTTAGGCCAACCACGGAAATCCCTCGGTACCTCCAACCATTCATGGCGATAATTCGGCTTTAAAATATGGGTATGCACATCTATCATCAAGAAACCTCTCACCAATCATATTATATTTATACCATTTTATTTAAAATATTGCGTTTTTCAAGTTAATCTTCCATAATTATGGTAAAAATAGGATAAAAAAAGCGCCTCACATTGAAAATTAAGGAATTAATTATTAAACGAAAAATTTTAAAAGCGCCTTCAAAGTCAATTTCATAATGGAGAAGGGCAGTCTCCTATGCTTTGGAGAGATGTACGCTCTAAAATAACCGCCGGGAAATTCGACGGTAAAGGTGGGTGTCCAAGATGGGCATTCACATTATCGCCGAGTTTCTCGGCGTGGATCCAGAAAAAATTTCGCGGGTGGAGAAGACCCGAAACATTTTGGATAGGGTAATCTCTAAATCTGGTTTACATGCCCTCTCCTCAAGTTCTCATCAATTTGAACCTTACGGCGTATCCATCATCTATCTCCTTTCTGAATCTCACTTCAGCGTTCATACTTGGCCTGAATATGAATATATGGCTCTGGACATTTTCACATGTGGAGACGATGATGGGCCTGCCCTTAAGGCCTTCCAGCTCTCTGTTGAGGAGTTTAAACCGAAAATCGTGAAGAAGGAGATTATTAGGAGAGAACCCTATGAAAAAAGTGGAGATTCAGATACTGAATGAGCTAGCCTCATCAAAGAAGACAATATGGGAGCTTCTTGAAAGCACCAATTTTCCGTTGAAAGACTTTACAGATGCCGTAAAGTCCCTTTATGAGAAAAAATTGGTAGCGGCTGACAGTGAAGGCCTATACCTAACTGAAAAAGGCAGAGAGGTCATAGATCCAAGAATATTGGAGTTTGAGAGTAAAATCTGCCCGAGATGTTCGGGAAAGAGGGTGGTATTTGGGGAGAAATTCAGAGTTATCCTTAAGGATTTCAGAAGGATAGTTAAGAGTAGGCCTAGACCAACCCTTAACTTCTTTCAAGGCTATATGCAAGAGCGAGATGTCATAGCTAGGGTTGCATTGATGCATCATTATGGAGACGTCCACCGTAAAGAATTCGTGTTGATCGGTGACGACGACCTGCTGAGCATTGCTCTCTCACTCACGCACTTGCCAGACAGAATTTTAGTTTTAGATATAGATGAACGGCTCGGTGAATTCATAAGGAACGTGAATAGAGAGTATGGTTTCGATATTGAATTCCGGAAATATAATGTCGCTGACCCATTACCGAATGACCTCATCGGAAACTTTGATGTGTTCTCTTCTGAGCCTCTCGAGACCTTGAGCGGGCTCAGAGCCTTTATAGGTAGAGGTGTGAGTTGCCTGAAGGAGAATGGGGTGGGGTATTTTGGGCTTACGATTTTGGAGGCGTCCAACAAAAAGTGGCTTGCTGTCCAGAAACTTCTAGTCAGAATGAATTGTTTAATTACGGATGTGATTAGGGGCTTCTCAGTTTATCCCATGGATTACGGCACAGTGAACTACGAGAAGTTCGCTTATAAGCTTGGTTTTCCAGTTGGGAAGAATCCTGGAATAAACTGGTATAAGTCGGCTCTCTATAGATTTGAGGTTTTAGGTGCTCCAAAATTTGTGGTTGACCCAAAGAAAAGGTTACGACTAAAATTTATTGATCCAGAGGAGGACATTACTCACCCAATGTTATATTGATAGCGCTACATCTTCTGGAGACTTCTTCACGTTGCGTTGAACCTCTCATATAACAACGTTATATTTATATGAGGCTTTTTATAGTTCAAATAATCTTATTGAAAGGGCTGGAGGGAACGCTCTGTCAAAACTTAGAGAGTATCTAAGTTTCAGCACTAAAGAGTTAGCTTTAGTATCTGTATTCTCCTCCTTATGGATAGTTTCTCAACTCTACTTAGCCCCAATCATACACCACACAATTCAAGTGCATGGTGTAGTTCAACGTGTAGTCGGCTGGTTTCTTATGCTAATACTGGCTGAGCTTACTGGAAAATTCGGTAGAGTAACAATAATGTCAGTTACCTCATCAATGGCTACCAGAATAATACGTATGGGAAGCGTATACTCCCTATTTGTCGGGGCTGGATATGCCCTTGGCGGTTTCATCTTTGACTTACTTTTTTCTATATTGAAGAGAAGCGGTAAACTCTCGTCTCATTATATACTCTTCAACTCCTTTCTTTCAGGCGCAGTCGCGCTACTCCCTTACCTCCTATTCAAACTCTCCGTTTTAGGATTCTATGGCTTCACACTTTGGATTCCATATTACATCTATGTGGCTGCGAAAGGCATCTTATTGACTGTTGCAGGAACAACTCTAGGCTTATCAATTCTGCCTAAAATTAAAAACTCTCTCCATAAACAAGTGACTGGAAAATAAAAACTGTCTTCATGTATTTTTTCATACACAAAAGTTTTAAATATGGCATATATGTTACTAAAATCAACTTTCAAGTGCTGGAGGCGTTGCATAGTGAGGTGTCGCGTTTGGCTACAATCTACAAACCATAGCAGAACTACACACCTCTCCATTAAGATTTAAGAGATTCAAAACCAACTCTTCACCTACAGAACTATTTCTAAAGATCCAAGACGAGTTTGAGTACGCGTTTCTTCTTGAATCCATGACTGGACCGAGAAAGCTTGCTCAATTTTCATTCATTGGATTTGCACCTAGTCTTCTACTGAATGTGAAGGATGGAAAGGTGACACTGCATGACCTGAAATATGACGAGAGAATTAATATGGAAAGCCGCGATCCCATACAAGTCATAAAGGCGATTCTTGGAGCTAAAAGTGAAAACTGTGATTTCCGATTTGTCGGTGGAGCTGTAGGTTACGTCTCTTACGACGCTATACGTTACTGGGAAAAGATTCCGAATATAGCTTTGGATGATCTAGGATTCCCGGACTTTCAGATGGGAATATACAGTGACGGTTTAATATTTGATCATTTAGGTGGAGAGACACTTTACTTCTTTAGAGGTGAAGATCGCTCCAATGAGTTGAGTAAACTGGCAAAGAAAGCTCATAACCCCGGAAGTCTATCCTACACCGATCCTAAAGCCAATATTAAGCAGTTTCAATACGAAAGATTGGTTGAGAAAGCTAAGTTTTACATAGCCTCCGGAGACATTTTCCAAGTCGTCCTATCCAAGAGATACGACTTCAAGATTGAGGGAGACCTAGCAAGATTCTACGTCACTCTCAAGAAGATCAACCCTTCCCCCTACATGTACTTCTTGAAGATGGGAGAGCGAAAAATAATAGGCTCTAGCCCAGAGATGCTCGTTAGGGTTGAAGGAGACACAATAGAGACCTTCCCGATCGCTGGCACTAGACCTAGAGTGGAGAATCCAGCTGAAAATAGAGCGTTAGCGAGGAATCTCCTATCAGATCCTAAGGAACGTGTTGAGCATGGAATGCTAACCTACATCCTCCTAGACAATTATGGGCAGATCCTGAATACTCATAGCGTATCGGCGGGTCTGGACTATCCAGGTGTCGGCCCTGAACATTCCTTTCTTAAGAGCATTGGGAGAGCCCAGTATGTTACTGTAGATGATGCTGCTGCTGTAAAGGCCTTCGTTGAGCTATCTAGG
Source organism: uncultured Candidatus Bathyarchaeia archaeon (assembly GCA_964536595.1). GTDB lineage: Archaea > Thermoproteota > Bathyarchaeia > Bathyarchaeales > B24-2 > CAZHYI01. The sequence continues at coordinate 743 of CAZHYI010000028.1, read as the reverse complement.
AAGGAAGGGATAATTCCCGCTTTGGAGCCGTCTCATGCCTTAGCTTATGCCATGAAGCTGGCTGAAACAATGGAGGAAGATAATGTGATCGTGGTTACGCTTTCAGGTAGGGGAGATAAGGATGTTGGTGTAGTGGCTGAATATTTAGGTGTGGCTATATGAGTGATCTAGAAGAGACATTCTCAAAATTAAGAGCGCTGAATGAGGGTGCATTGATAGCTTACATTACGGCTGGGGATCCAGCTCCCTCCTATACGCCGGAAATAGTGGAGGCGCTTGTTGAGGGTGGGATAGATATTATTGAGCTCGGAATTCCCTTCTCCGACCCTATAGCTGACGGCCCAACGATACAGGCTGCGAGTGTGAGAGCCTTGAAAGCTGGAACAACACCTAAAAAGGTACTGGAGATAGCTGAGGAAGTTAAGAGCAAGAATAAGATACCTGTTGTATTATTGAGCTATTATAACCCACTTTTTAGGATGGGGTTACGTGCCTTCTTTCAATCCGTAAGTGCCTGTGGGGTTGATGGAATGATAGTTCCAGACCTCCCAGTTGAAGAGGCTGATGAGTACACGAAATATGCTGAGTCATATGGAATAGACACTATATTTCTTGCGGCTCCATCAACCTCGACTGAACGCTTAAAGAGAATAGTGGAATACACATCTGGGTTTCTATATCTAGTCTCGATTTTTGGTGTTACCGGCGTTAGGGAAAGGGTTCATGAACTTACCATAAGGCAG
>CAZHYI010000027.1:0-9679 GCA_964536595.1 uncultured Candidatus Bathyarchaeia archaeon | reverse complement strand
CACGGGATTTAGGGAGAATCCTTAATATAAGCGGCTGGTTCAGCCCCGGTTATCCATCCAGGCTTAGTGAGCTTAAGAGGGCGGGGTTGATAGTTAGCTCTAAAGGAGTGTACAAGTTGACTCTGAATGGTATCAGGTGGGTTGAGAGTGAAGTTATACCTAAAGCAAAGGCAGGTGAAAAGATTTGAGCGGAAATTTAAGTGGGAAGGTGAATTTTAACGGAGAAGAGGTTGAATTTAGCGGTGATGTGGAGGAAGTCACCAGCTTACTCCTTCAATTTCTAACTAAGTATTATCCATCACTAAGTATAATTTCCGACTTAGTCTTAACGATTGATTTAGAGAGCCTTCTAAAGAGCGTTAAGGGTGTTCTAGCTATATCTGAAGGGGAAATAGTGATACTTGTTCCGAAGGAGGAGTTGAGTGATAGGGAGCATGTTTTACTTATCTTGCTGAAGGCGTATCTGGAGAATAAGTTAGGGTTGCGTGAAAGAGTGGATGTTTCGATAGGTGAGGTGGCATCCATAAGTGGTGAGCCTAAAAGCACGATCTCTGGTAGGCTAAGTGAGCTGGTTAATGAAGGGTTAGTGAAGAGGGTGGAGAGGGGGAAGTATAAGATCACACCTTTAGGCGTTAAGGAGCTTACTGAGAAGATTATACCTGAAGTCTCTTCTGCGGGGTGAGAAGATTGAATCTACGTGTGAACGTTGAGTATGGAGATTTAAAGGCTTCATTTGAAGGTACTCCGGAGGAGGTGTTTGAGGCTTTCATTAGGTTCCTCACTGATGCTTTACCCTCATTCAGCATTGTCTCAAAGATTCTAATAACTACGGATATTGCGGGTTTGATGGATGAGTTGGAGGGGATAGTGAAGATCTCGTCTGAGGGGCAGATAGTGATTGAGAACACGAATTTATCGGTTTATGAGGGGGTATGTTTAACCTTAACAGGAGCATATGTTGGTTGTAAGTTGGGAGTTTTAGACGATTCGTCTCTACAGCCGACTCAGATTGGCAGAATGATCGGTAAGGCTCCTAAAACTGTGAGGAATGAGCTTCCAAACTTGATAAGGAAGGGGCTTGTTGAGAGGGTTGATAAAGGAAGGTATAGAATAACTTCTTACGGCATACTTGAGGTTCAGAGAAGAATAATACCAAAAATAAAGGGGGTGTTGAAGTGACCGGGGAATTCTCGATGAGTATAAAGATGGGGAAGTACGAGATTCAGTTGAGCGGATCCAAGGAGGACGTAATTGAAATTTTGGATAGGCTTCCGGGCATAATAAGCGCTCTGACTGAGGCTTTCAACTTAACCGTGAAGGGAACTAATTCAATGGTTGAGGAAGAGAGTGAAGTGGAGTACCCGACACTCACGATACCGCCAAGCGCGAACTGTCCTGAAGCAATAGTCAGTATACTTTCAACTGAATGGGGAAGAAAGACTCCGAGAACCCTAAAAGAGATACTAGAAGCACTGAAGCTGAATGCTCTACATTACCCTAAAGGAACGGTGAGCGGAAGGCTTGCAGATATGACTAGAAAAGGAATCTTAAGGAGAGTGAAGACTGAAAGGGGATACGGATACATCTTAATCCAAGAAGTATAACGCACCGAATATTCGGTGCGGCGGGTCTGTGAAGGCGAAGTTCCGCCTTCACAGATAAACCGTGGGGGGTAAATAGTGACAGGTATCCACCGCACCAATAGTAATATTGATGGAAGTATATTAAGAAATTTACGGAAGGGGGAAGGCTCAACCTACCCGAAGTTGTGTTTAGCTCTTCGAAGCTTGATGTTGAATGAAGTGATTAAAGACGCTTATGACCGCATTTTAGATCTGCCAGAGATAACTGAGAGGGTGAGACGTGAAGTTAAATTTTACAGGGTTACGGGGGGATTTAGATACCGTAAGGTTGTGGGGGTTGACGCTGGCAGTCAGAGAGTACCGTTAGCTTCAAGTTGGTTCGCAATCATAGCGGCGCTAGCCTTTCAGCTTCCCAACTCAGTGAGGTTCTTCAAGGATCCTGAAGTGGTTAAGATGAGTTATGACGTTTCGAAAGAGAAGTTTCATGAAGTGATCAGTTTAAGGAGGGAGAGGAAGCTCTTTGAGACAGCAAGTGAGTTCATATTGAGGAGTAAACCTGACTTGATTCTCATAGATGGTCCATTAGCGTTTGGGAATTGGTGGGCTATGAAGGGTGAGGAGAGTGATAGGAGAGCGCTTATAGACGCTGTTAACAATTTGATTTCTGTATGTGTAAAGACTCAAGTGTCTATTGCGGGTGTTGTTAAAAGAACTACAGCGAGGTACTTAGTGAATCATCTTAAATTAGGAAAGGAAGTATCTATTCCAGACTCCTACTTGCTGCTCCAAATGATGAAGGTGGGTGATAGAACAGAGGTTTTCTCACCAAGTGAGGCTTTAAAGAGGGAGTTTAGGGCAGCGCCATTCATGGATAAAATAGCCTTCCCTATACACTCATTCTACATTAAAACCTCAAATAGCGACTTAACACCCCCCATAAGGATTGATGTTCCAGAGTTCATGCTGGATGAAGTGGATGAATTATCAAGTTACTGCCTAAAGTCTGCGGTGCTGGATGGGATTCCGCTTCCTATCATTAAGGCTGACGAGGAGGTTCGTATCACGAAGAGGTTTGTTAGTCAGATATACTCGGAAGTTGTGGCTAAAGCGAATAGGACATTCGGTACAGCCTCTTTGGTAGCTTCGATCTGGGGGGAGATGCTGTGAGAGTCGGTTACACCTATAGTCTTTCAGGGGATTATCACTCAGCGGAGATAGAAATCATCCTAGAGAATGGTAAAGAATTGGCTAAGGGGGATCTGGTTTATTTGAAGCATCCAAAAAATAATGAGCCTGTGCTCTTTCAGGTGACGAAGATATATTCACATAAGGACACTAGGGACTATGAAGAGTCTCTGCTTAAGGAAGGGAACGTGATAATTGATGAGGAGAGGACAACTGTTAGAGCTAGGGCTTACCAGTGGGGTTGGTTGGATGGGAACGCTCTCCGTCCCTTAAGATATCCGATTAAGCCTAATGTGCCAGTATATAAGGCAGAGCCCGACATAATTGAGAGATTCACAAAGCCTGCTTCCAAATGGAGAATCTACTTGGGGAGGGACTTAAGTAATGGGATGTCTGTGGAGCTGGATCTTTACTACCTTATCAGGCAGTGCTGCTTGATTTGTGGGGCGGTGGGTACGGGCAAAACCACCACAGCCATAAGTTTAGTGGCGAGGGCGGCTCAGGCGCAGCCTCCGGTGAGGTTCTTGATTGTGGATAAGGATGGGGAATATGGAAGTTTAAAGAGTATATTTAGGGATAAGATGGTCAGTGTTCCGTGGTATGAGTTCTTTCAGCCTGAAGCTGTTCAGCCTGAAGATCTCCTTTCAGAGTTTGGTTGGCAAAGGAACTGGTGGAACTCAAAAATACTGCTGAAGGCTATGGAGATTCTGAGGAAGATGAAAGACAGATTCATCAAGGAGAACCTTATATCAGCCATTAAGGCTGTGGATCCTGAGGATGTAGGGTTTAGAAGGCAGATGTCGGATTTTGAAGGGTATAAAAAACAGGTTATGGAGGCTGTTGAGAATTCTAGGTCTATACCGAGGAGGGAGTTTGAGGGGGTAGATCCGATCGAACTGCTATACAAGTACAGGATAGTGTTGATGGATCTCTCTAGGGGTGTTAATGGATGGACTAAGAAACATATAGTCTTAACCCAAGTTCTCAACAAAATCTTCGCTCACGCCCTAGAAAACCCCGATTTTGGATGCGTAATAGTGCTTGAGGAAGCAATGTATTACGCTCCTCAATGGACCCAATTCTCGATCGGTGATAGGGACATCCGCGGCAAACTCCTATCCATAGTTAAGGAGATAGCTACGAATGGTGGAAGGAATGGGGTTGGGTTATGGGTTGTTACTCAACGTTTAGCTACTGTGGATAAGACTATTATTACCCAATGCGCTAACAACATAATCTCCCATTCCCTTGAGGATATAGATAAGAAGAGGCTTCAGGAAGTCGTTGGGAACCAGTTTGTTGAGCTTTTAGGCACTCTACCTCAAGGTGAAGCCATAGTTAAAGGTACAGCCCTGAAATGTAGATTCCCGATCTTGGTTAGGGTTGAGCCGGAAATTAAACCGACCTCGGCGGCAACACCACCTATGGCTAGATTTGAAATTATGAGTTTAAGAGAAAAAATGATGGAAGAAAAGGTGCTTGTTGAAAAGATATAGATAAAAAAGGAGTCTCAGTGAACACAGCATTCTAAAACCGATTCAGCTTAAGCTTAAACCACTTCAGCCGTCGCGAAGTTTCTCCCAACCCTAGTCACTTTAAACTTTACATGGTCACCAGGTTTGGCGTTAGCGACGAATATTACAAAACCTTCAATTTTAGCTACGCCGGCGTCTCCACGTCTACTCATCTCTATAATGTCTGCTTCATATTCCTTACCAACCTCAACAGGCTTGGAGAATCTTCTGTAACCGCTTCTGCGTCCATATCCCGAACTCACATCTTTCACCTCACTTAACCTTTAGCTGAAGTCTCTAGTTGCAAGAAGAAGCCGTGTTTCTCTTACAACTTGAAGAGTCCAGCTGAATTATGCTACATCAATCCCATATATTAATTTACCTATTTATCTAGAAAAAGAATGAATGGTCTTTAGTAGCGTATTGTGAAGTCCTTGAACTCATTGGTCGGTTTCTCCCATAAAATCTTTACGTCTGTTACTACTGCACCCACAGGTCCTCTCCTACAGAACTCCAGCATTCTCTCAACAGCCTCCCTCTCACCCTCAAACACTGCCTCAACTCTTCCATCAGGCAGATTCCTAACCCAACCCTTAACACCTAATCTTCTAGCTAACAATCGGGTTTCATATCTGAAGAATACGCCTTGAACTCTCCCGGAGATGTAGACGTGAGCCCTAACAATCATTCTTAACCCTCCACTCTATGGAACTTCATACGGTGAACTTTAAGGTTTAAAAAATTAATTAGTGAGCAATAAAATTTATTTTTAGGTAATACAATAAAAATTTGTTTTTAAGAGGTAGTTAGGCCTTGACAGAAATAGGTAAAAGGATCCGGATGGATCGTATTATGAATAGAGACACTAAGAAGACAGTGATTATACCGATGGATCACGGAATCTCAATAGGGCCAGTTAGTGGCCTAATAAACATTCGTGAAACCATAAATAAAGTTGCTGAGGGGGGAGCCAATGCAGTATTACTCCACAAAGGAATTGTTAGGGCGGGATACCGAGGCTACGGGAAAGACATAGGATTAATACTGCATCTTTCAGGAAGTACGGATCTAGGGCCAGATCCGAACAATAAAGTTCAGGTTGCAACGGTAGAGGAAGCTATAAAGTTAGGTGCTGATGCAGTCTCTGTTCACATAAATGTTGGATCAAACACTGAGCCAGAACAGCTTAAGTTTCTTGGGAAAATAGCTGAGACATGTGAAAGGTGGGGGATGCCTTTATTGGCTATGATGTATCCCAGAGGAGAGAAGATAAGGAACCAGTATGATGTTGAGTTTGTGAAGCATGCTGCTAGGATCGGTGCAGAGTTAGGTGCAGACATAGTTAAAACGAATTATACGGGTGACCCTGACACATTTAGAGAGGTTGTGAAGGGCTGTCCAGTCCCGGTTGTTATGGCTGGAGGTCCAAAAACGAAGAGTGAAGAAGAGTTTTGTCAGATGGTGTATGACTGTATCCAAGCTGGCGGGAAGGGAGTAGCTGCAGGGAGAAATGTTTTTCAGCATGAAAACCCGACCGCTATGGTTAAGGTTATTTGTGGAATAGTGCATGAGGGGCTTGAGCCTAAAGAGGCGTTAAAGGAGTATTTAGGTAGGTAAAAAGAAGGGAGACATTAAATTAACTCCATTTTTAATTTTTTGGTGAGTATTTTTGGAAGTAGACATTTTAATAAAAAATGGTTATGTAGTTAATGGGTGGGGAAACCCCTTCTTTAAAGCTGACGTAGCCGTATCTGGAGACAGAATCGTTAAGGTAGGTAAACTAACAGACTGGAAGGGAGAGGTAGAGATAGACGCTAAGGGATTAATAGTATCCCCCGGTTTCATAGATATACATTCCCACTCAGACTTAACTTTACTTGAGAACCCTATAGCTGAAAATAAGATCAGGCAGGGAGTAACAACAGACGTTAATGGTAACTGTGGCATCTCTGTAGCTCCCGCATCCAAAGACAAAATTGATCTATTGAAGGAGCTTGTGTCAACGGTTTATGGGGAAGAGAAGTATGGCATACGATGGTTAAGTTTCCAGGGGTATCTAGACCATCTCGAAGATAAGGGAGTCGGGATAAACGTAGCTACTCTTGTTGGGCATTCCACCATAAGACTGGCTGTGATGGGGTACGAAGCAAGAGCAAGCGAAAAGGAAGAACTTGAGGAAATGATTAATCTGCTCCAACAGAGTTTAATGGAAGGCGCTTATGGAATATCCACTGGACTGGTATATGCACCTGGAAGCAACGCAACGATCGAAGAACTGATTACACTCTGCAGTGTAGCAAGGAGATATGGAGGCATCTATGCTACCCACATGAGGGGATATAGAGAAACCTTCGTGGAAGCTGTTAAAGAAGCCATAGAGATAGCTGAAAAAGCGAGCATTCCACTTCAACTTTCACATCAACACACCCAATATGGAGGTTGGGGAAAATCCAAGGAAATGGTGAAGCTTACAGAGTCAGCTAGAAAGAGGGGCGTAGATGTAACATGCGACATTCATCTTGACAGGTATGGAGGAACACCATTAAGGGCAACCCTGCCTCCATGGGTGAGGGAGGGCGGTGAAGCTAAACTTGTTGAGAGACTGAAAAATAGAGATTTGAGGGAGAAAATTAAGAGAGACATGATTGAGTTTATAGGTCCAGGCACTCAAGGATATATAAGGCATGGTAGGTATGAGCTTCTCCACGTAATTAGGGCACCGACACACCAAGATCTGGAAGGCAAAAATTTCGCTGAGATCGCAAAGATTCGAGGTGTACATCCGCTAGACGCTATTCTTGATGTAATTATTGAGAGTAAAGGCCAAGGCATATTTGTGGGTGGAATATACACCCCGGAAGAAGATATAGTAACAGTCTTAACCCAACCCATCTGCATGGTCGCATCGGACTCGTGGACATTCACAAGTGAGGATGAACCCTTCTATCCGTCACGTTTCTACGGGACATTCCCAAGATTAATCGAGAAGTATGTTAAGAAATTACGGATCTTGACTCTTGAGGAGGCTATAAGAAAGATCACCTCTTTTCCAGCTATGAGGCTAGGTATTTGGAATAGAGGCTTAATAATGGAGGGAGCAAAAGCAGATATAGTCATATTCGACCTAAAGAAGATTAGAGATACGGCGGAGGAAGCTCCACGTCCAAGGGTTAAGCATGACTGGCCTGAAGGAATCGAATATGTACTAGTGAACGGTAAAGTAGCTTTTGAGAATGGGGAACTTACTGGAGTATTAGCTGGTGAAGTTCTACGTCATCAACCCCCTCAAAGAACGAGTAGTTCATGAGTGAGTGTTGATATAAGCTCGTAACCGTCCTCAGTTACTAAAACAACATCCTCTAGATTGAATCCTCCATAATTATAGATGTAGTAAGGAACCTCAATCGTGAAGACCATACCCTCCCTTATCAACTCGTCATTTTCAGGAGATATTAAAGGCGGCTCATGCGTACTCAAACCGATTCCATGCCCAAGATTATAACGTGTGAAGTTAGGTAAACCAGCCCTCCTAATGGTTTCCTGACCTATCCTGAAGATCTCTGAAGCTTTAACTCCAGGCTTAACAGCCTCTATCGCAGCCATCTCACCCTTCAGTAGGGCTTCATGTATCCTCCTCACTCTTTCGGAAGCCTCACCCACCACAGCATTCCTAGAGATGTCGGAGCAGTAACCGTTAAGTATAGCTCCAAAATCCAGTCGAATCACGTCTCCCCTCTTAACTTTATAGTTTGATGGCTGCTCGTTTGGAAGTCCACTTCTAGCCCCTGCTCCCAGCTCTATAAAGGTCCACTCAGCACCTTCATCTATAAGGGCCTTCTTAAGAGCTTTAGAGATCTCTAACTCACTAATTCCCTCCTTGATGGAGTTAAACGCTTTCATTAGTGCCTTCTCAGAAGCCTCTACAGCCCTCCTTATTCGATCTATTTCCTCCTCACTCTTGATCATACGTAATTGATAGAGCAGCTCACTAGCATCTCTAAGTTTGATCTGTGGGAGGAAGGCTGAAAGCTTCTTATAGATAGATTGAGAAATCTTTCCTTCCTCTATGCCTAGAACGCCTTTATTGAAGCCTTCCTCCTCAAAAACCTTAATGACTGACTCTACGCTGCTCTCAGCAACAATGTTCTGTTTAGGGGCTCCATCAATGAAGTATCTGCCGTAGAACCTTACATCCTTCACCCAACACTCAGTTGAGAGTATACTTCCAATCTCAGGGATCGGGGTTAATAGTATAGGCTCTAGCTCTCCAATCAAGATTATGAAGGATAGAGTTGTTGGAGGCTCTAAAGCCCTATACCCACTAACATAGAATATGTTTTCGGGTGAGGTAAGTAATATGGCGTCGAAACCCTCCCTTTCCATTTTCTCTCTGAGTTCCTGAAGGTTAGCTAACATACAATCACATCCTCTCAATGTGTTTAAGAGATAAGGATTGTTTAAATGAAAAGCTTTTCGCGGCAACCTAATTTTCACTAATGAGGAGCTTTAATTCCATGATTTACCCATAGAGATATAGGCAACAAATCTTCTAATGAAAAGATATGAGCGTCGTAAATAGGCGATTAAACAATTTTAGGAGAGTCTTAGAGTGGAAAGGGCTGGACGCGATTGTTCTTGCAAACTTTTGGGCTAGGGAGCCTAACCACTACAATTACAACCTCTACTACATCACGAACCTACTCAACTTCTTCTCCTACTGCTTCCTAATAATAACCAAAGATGACTGTGGAGTTTGGGTTAGCGCTGAAGATTTTGAGAGAGCTAAAGATGAGAGCTGGATTAAGAGAGTTGAGCCTATAGAGCTTAGGGAGAGGAGACACTCAACAGAAGAGTTTGGCAGGTTAATCGTGAAGAATCTTGAGGAGCTTCTTGGGAAGAGAAGGATTAAGGTTGGAGTTGATGGTGGCCATCAACAATCCTCAGTCATACTCTCCCTCATTAAGGAAGGCTTACAGATTGAGGATGTTACTTTGGATCTTGAAAGATCGAGGCTCATCAAGGATGAAGTTGAACTGAAATTTATGAGGAAAGCCGCTGAGATTGTGGATGAAGGCGTAAATAAAGTTATGGACACTGTTCATGAAGGCGTCACAGAGTATGAGTTAGCGGCTATCGCTAGGTGTGAGATGATAAAGAGTGGAGCTGAATGTTTCTGGTGGAAGACTATTGTAGCCAGTGGGCCTGAAGCTGAGCTCTGGCCCAACTCTCCGACTGACAGAAAGATTAGGAAAGGCGATGTAATATGGATGGACTTTACACCTATTTATAAGGGTTACAGCGCAGATATTGCGAGGGCGTTCATTTATGGAGAGGCGAATAATGAGCAGTTAGAGGTCTTCAGGTTGGCTGAGAAGGCTCTGAATGAAGCTACATCAA
>CAZHYI010000026.1:0-10031 GCA_964536595.1 uncultured Candidatus Bathyarchaeia archaeon | reverse complement strand
AGTTATGGCGAAGACGTAATATCAAGAGTTACCTATGCCTCACAAAATAACGATAATTTATGGAAGATGCATAGGGTTCTGATAGATGGAATTAACCGAATAATCAATAAGCTAATAGAGAGGTGGAGGATCAACCCCGATCATATTTATGAAGTAACTATTGTGGGGAACACTGCTATGCACCACTTCTTCCTCGGCTTAACACCGAAATATTTAGGTCTTTCACCCTATGTTCCAGTCATTAATGAGCCGCTAAATCTTAAAGCATCCTTTTTATCCATAAAGATGAACACAGCGGGAAATATTCATGTTTTGCCTGTTATAGCGGGGTTTGTCGGTTCCGACGCGGTAGCTGATATAATCTCAACGGGAATTCATCAGTCGAATGATATCTCAATGTTGGTTGATATCGGTACAAACACTGAAGTTATCCTTAAGAGCGGAGATCGAATAACAGCATGCTCTTGCGCTTCTGGACCAGCATTCGAAGGAGCACATATCAAATGCGGCATGAAGGCTGTTGAGGGAGCTATAGAGAGAATTTCAATAGATGACTTAACCATGAAGCCCACTATAAAGACCGTTAGAGATTCAAGCCCCATCGGAATCTGCGGTTCAGCGGTTATTGACGGCATAGCTGAGTTATTCAGATTGGGAATAATCAACAAGAAGGGGAGAATAACTAAGCCAGAAAAAGGAAATAGAGTTAGAGAGGTTGATGGCGAAAGGGAGTTCCTCATTTTGGCTAAGGGGGAGTTAGGTGCTAAACGGGACATAGTCATAACTCAGAAGGATGTGAGAGAGATACAGCTTGCAAAATCGGCCATATACACAGGATGCTGCATTTTAATGAAGAGGCTGGGTGTAAAACCTTCAGAGATACAGAGATTCTATATTGCAGGCGCCTTCGGGAACTACTTGAACCCCGAAAATGCGAAACTTATCGGTATGGTTCCCGATATACCTACAGAGAGGATGATTTTTGTGGGTAATGCAGCTGGCGCTGGCGCGCGGATGGCTTTAATATCAAAGAGAGTTAGGGATGAAGCCATTGAGGTAGCTAGAAAAGTGGAGTATTTAGAGTTAGCTTTAGACCCTGACTTCCAGATGGAGTTCGCTTCAGCAACCTATTTTCCACATAGAGATATAGAGCGTTTCCCTTCCATCAAAGCGAAATACCACCATTAAGATCTAAAATATTTTGTATAACGGGTGATTCTTCACTTTTGGTCGTATTCCCAGCCTTCTAGCTCGATAAGCAGTTATAGCATCAATCATAGCGCATACAGGATACACTGTCTCAGCATGTCTTATAGGTCCATAAAGAACGAAGTCCGCCCCCATAAGAATAGTTAATACTGAGGATCCAGCTAGCGATGCAGGATAAGCGTGAGAACCATACTCTTTCTTCACTCTCCCCCACACAGCGATAGCATTGGATGGAGCGCAGCCAGTCGGGAATCCATACTCCGCTTTAATCATGCTTATTGCTGAAGCCGCTAGCCCTATGCTCGGTACATCAAGAACAGCTGTATCGATTAGAGGTTTCTCTATTCCCGCTCTCTCAGCAACCTCTAAAAGACCAGTCTGTCCCTGCCATCCCTTCAGAATCTCAATTCTACCCTCAGGCCAGACGTTCCTTGGGTTGTAAGCCATCAGTACGGCGCACTTTAGATTGAGGTTCTTAAGGGCATCTATTTCTTCTGAAGATACATTGTTATCTATAGAGTTGTATATTGCTCGATCTCCTAAACCTACCTTGACAGCATGCTCAATAGCTGGAAGCCTAACCTTTGGTGAAAAACTGTCAACAAGGAATGGAGCCTCAGTAACATCAGCAACGAAATCTATATACTTAATTAGGGCATCCGAACTTAAACCGACCACATCAATTATGAAGGGGTTCCCAGTCTTATCGTAGAGTTCCTCCTGCTTTTTAATTAACCGCTCAGCTTCTTCCCTGTCAAATTCACCTTTCAAGGGATCAGACACAATCTTATGCTTCTCATAGAATATACTCCCTATTAGTACGGTAGGGTACTCCCCAGGCTGACCGCCAATCTTTAAACCTGAAATATCATACACTTTCTGTTCCTTACTGAATTTCTCCATTCTCCCACCACACTAACAAATATCTAATTTCTCCAGCTGCTTTAAAACGTACTCACGGATCTCACTCGGCTTTTTTAGTTCCCCGACTATCTTACCTTTAGAGATTAATGGTTTAAGCATAGGCTCCATATCACCACCACATTTTGGACATTTAGGCATCTCACCTCCATATAAGGTTATTACATCAACCATACAGTCTGGGCATCTCCAAACCTGCTTTTTACAACAAAGCTTACCCCTCTTCGCGGATGGTTTATCCTCAACCTCAACTATATCCATGGCGAAATCTATAGTAGGAGCGTTACTCACTGAGGTTCCTACACCAAAGGCTTCAGCACCAGCCTCAATGAGTATGGGTATATTATCTTCGTTTATTCCGCCCGAAACAAAGATCTTAACATCCTTATATCCTCTAGCATCTAACTCCCATCTAACTTCTCTAATTATATCAGGAAAAGAGCCTCTTCTAGAACTTGGAGTATCAAGTCTAACAGCAGTTAATTTATCTTTGAGAGCGTCCGCTGCCATTATCGCTTCAATCTTCTCATCGAGAAAAGTATCTACCAAAGCTACTCTTGAAACTTCAGCTGGAATGACCTCATCGAAGGCTTTCCAAGCCTCAACTTGATCCCTAAACACTATTATGAGCGCATGCGGCATAGTGCCTACAGGCTTCTTCCCAATAGTTTCAGCACCCTTAAGGCTCGATACAGCATCGAAACCACCGATGTAGGCTGCTCGATCCAGCATGGGGGAAATCGCTGGATGCATCCTCCTAACACCGAAAGCTACAAGCAATTTTTCACCAGCGGCCTTTCTCACTCTAGCCGCTTTCGTTGCGACACCTGAAGCTTGACAGATCATGCCTAAGAGAGGGGTTTCATATATGCAGAATTCTCCGTAGGGCCCCTCTATAAAAAGTACAGGCTCCCTAAAGCCGTTGTAATCCTTCCATCTGAAGATTGCGCCTTCAGGCATTGAGTAGACATCAATCGGTAATCCTTCAAGTAGGTGAGCTACCTCCTCAATGCCGCATAGAACTCCCCATTGCCAATCATTTGGGAGCCTTCCACTTGTAACTTCAGCTACGACATTGATATTTGAGAGGTTTTTGGCTTCCAAAATTTTCTTTGTTCTAACAAAGTATATGTCGGTGGTTTTACCGCTCTTAATGTCTTCATCGTCCGCGTAGTGAAACAGTCTCATATCCTCATCCCCACTTACGGAGGTCTAATCTTTCAATGTGATCTTTTCTGTAATAAATATAGCTTATAAAAGCTTCAGTTCATCAGTTTTTGGGAAGTGATTTTAAATGTTTTCCTTAAATGCGTAAAAAATTTAAACCATCTAATCAAGATTGAAGTATTACTTAGAGTAGGTTGGGGAACAGGTATGATTTATAGACGCCCCGCCATAATTGGGGTTGGAAGAACAGCTTTTGGTGAGCATTACGAGTGGGATCCAGAAAGATTGATGGAAGAGGCAGGATTAAAGGCTCTAGATTCAGGAGGAGTATCTAGAAAGGATTTAGATGCTTGTTTCTTTTCTGACTACTTCCTGCAATTAACGAATAAAATAGGGATTGAGGAAGGATTCCTCTCGGAACTGTTAGAGGTTAATATCCCCATGGAGAAGGCACGTTCATTCAGCGCTGCCCTAAGTAATGCGTGTCTAGCTATCATGGCTGGTCACTACAATACGGTGCTTGTGGGCGGAGTTGAAAAGATGTGTGATAGATGGAGTAAAATTAGGGATGACCTCATGCTTCTTGAGGATCCTTGGAGTTACTATGCAGGAGGAACACCGGAGGCTAATCATGAACTCATGCTTAGGGAGTACATTAAAAGGTACAATATTGATGGCGAGAAGAGAGACATGCTCAATACAGCTTTAGCTTACATTGCTGTGAAGAATCATAGAAACGCTATAAACAATGAATATGCACAGTTTAGAACAGAGTTATCAGAGAAGAGAGTTATTCAGGATAGAATGGCGAAGGGTAGACTTATGGGACGGTATGACTTCGCTCCTATCTCTGACGGAGCTACAGCTTTAATCTTAACTAGCAGCGAAATGGCTAAGGATTTTAGCGGAGAAGGTGTTGAGGTCTTAAGCTTTCATTCAGCAACCGACTATATAACTTTCTCCTCTAGGAAGGATAGAACAGGCTTTACGGCCGCAAAGATAGCTATGGATAAGAGTTTGAGGAGAGCGGATATAAAGAGAGAAGAGATTGAAATTATTGAAACATATGATCAGTCAACGCTGATGGAGATGGTAACACTAGAGGATTTAGGGTTCTTTAAGAAGGGGGAAGGATGGGAGAGGATCTATGAAAGTTACAATGAGAAACTGCTGTATTACATCGTGGGTGAGAAGCCATTATATGTGAATAGTGATGGTGGATTAAAGGCTGATGGAAACCCGCTCGGCGCTACCGGCGGGGCTCAGATATATGAGGTTTATATTCAACTTCAAGGTAGGGCGGGTAACAGACAAATAAAGTTTGAAGGTGATCACCCTGTGGGGTGCACTTTGGAGTTGGAAGGGTTTGGAACTAAGGCTTATGTGAATCTATTTAGGAGGTTGGAGTATTGAGTAGTGAGCCTATAGAGAGAAGAGTATCCTATATAGGTGATAGGCTTAGGGGAAGTAGATGCAGTCTATGCGGTAGAGAGTATTTCAGACTTAAGAATTATTGCGGTGATTGTGGAAGGAAGAGTTTCGGTAAGATGGAGCAGATAGATTTCTTCTTTGAGGAGGGTGAACTTGAAGTATGCACAGTTATAACAGACCCCACAAACAAATTCACGAAGCTTTCACCCTACATTTATGGTATAGTCTCCTTCCATAATGGTAAAGTTAGAGTTCCGGGAAGACTAACAGATAAGATTCTTGATGTTAAGAATATAGATTTAGATGAGCTGGAAGGAAGAAAAGTTGTTCCGAGATTCAGGAAGAGGCATTCTGTACCTAAAGACGAGATCGTTCCAACCATAGCTTTAGCATTCACCTTCAGTGATGAGTACTACCCATACCAAGAATACAAGATCGTTAAGCCTAGAAAGGAGTATGAGAATCCTGGAATAGTGGGATATGGAGTTTACATATCGAGATTCAGGATTAGGGAGGGCAATATAGAGAGGTCGGTACCCTTCCTAGATGAAGACGCTATCACTGCAGCTGTGGAGGCTGGAAAGCTTTCACTGATTCATTCAGGAATAGATAGCTCTTTAATAGGGAAGGTTTATGTGGGATCAGAATCTAACCCGTACGCTGTTAAACCTATAGCCTCCAAAGTTGCGCAGGTACTGAAGCTTGGGAAGGAGGAAGAGGATGTTAAAATTCAAGCTGTTGATGCAATCGATACGGAGTTTGCATGCAAAGCTGCCACAAGCATGTTTAAAGACGCTACCGCGTTAGTCTATTATCCTAACGCTCATATTCCCTACGTTATGGTCATAGGTGCAGATAACTCCCAAGCAGCTCCTAGAGGCGAACCTGGAGGGGAGCTAGATTTCTTTGTGGGTTATGGTGGATGTGCCTTCATCTTCGGTAAGGAGGACGTCATAGCTGAGGTGGAGAGTTGGTATTCATGCACTTCAGATACTCCAGACTTTTGGAGGAGGGATTCTGAGCCATACCCGAGCCATGGAGGCAGATTTACTGGTGAACCAGCATACTTTAAGCATATAATTAAGGCTGGAAGAAAGCTGATGGATAAGTTAGGACTCACGCCAAGGGATATAGATTATTTCGTGTCTCACCAACCAAACGTTAGATACCCAATAAAGGTGGCGAGGTATCTAGGTTTTAAGGAGGAGCAGTATATGCCCGGCCTTCAGATAGCTAACTTCGGTAACACTTATTCAGGCTCCTCACCAGTCGGGTTAGCTTCTGTTTTGGATATAGCTGAGCCTTATCAACGTATATTGATGGTTAGTTACGGCTCAGGCGCAGGAAGTGATGCTTACTCCTTTGTTACAACGCCTCAGATTAAAGAGAAGAGGAACAGACAGAGATTCACAGTTCGGAAGCAAGTGGAGAGTAGATTCAAGGAATATGTGGATTATAATACATACAGAAGATTTAAAGCGGGCTTATAAATTATTCTTAAATACGTAAGGAGAGTGAAGAGTTGCAAATAGGTAATTTACCAAGGGTTAGATTGGCGAATCTACCGACGCCTCTTCATGAAGCCAAGAACCTAACGGAGAAGCTAGGCGGACCCAAAATATTCATTAAACGTGAAGATCTGACGGGTCTAGCCTTCGGCGGAAATAAAACAAGGATATTGGAGTTCGTTATGGGTGATGCCCTAGCTAAGAAGGCTGACGTCATAATTGCTGGTGCAGGTTGGCAATCTAACTGGTGCGCTCAGGTGATGGCGGCTGCTAGAAGACTTAATCTGGATACTGTGATCCTGAAGCATGCTATTGAGGATGGTTACGATCCTGAAGAATATGACGGGAACGCATTGTTACATTTCATTCTTGGTGGAGAAATAAGGATTTTTGGGGATCCTTGGGAAGAGAAGTTCGCTAAAGCTAAAAAAGAGATAATTGATAGGTTGAAGTCGGAGGGCAGAAATCCTTACGATGCTAATGAGTCTCCCTGCAGCCCTATTGGATACGCAAACTTCGTTGTTGAGTTGCTCTCACAAGTTAATGATCTAGATGTGAAGATTGACTATATAGTTCATGCCTCCGGCTCAGGAATGACACAGTCAGGCCTAGTGTTAGGAACTAAAGCTCTGAATACGGGTATAGAAGTTCTTGGAATAAGCATAAATCCTGCAGAAGATAAAGAGGGGAAAATAGCTGAAAGAGTGAATAAGGCAGCTAAACTGCTCAACTTAGATCTTCAAGTCAGTAGGAAAGATGTTACCGTTGTTCATGATTATGTCGGTGAAGGGTACGCCGTAATAAACGAGGATGTGATCAAGGCTATAGAGTTAGTGGCTAAGACTGAAGGAATCTTCCTAGATCCTGTCTATACTGGAAAGGCTATGTCTGGACTAATAGATATGATCAGGAACGGGAAATTCGATAAAGATGAAACTGTAGTCTTCATCCATACAGGCGGCATAGCGGGGATATTCCCATATAAGGGGCCGATAAAGTCTATACTTAAGGGCGAGAAGCCAGCGTGGCTTAGTCCCCCATGGTACTACAAATAAAAAAGTGTCGGTAAGAAGCTAGATGTCATCGAGTGGATATATGGGTCTTGGAATGTTCCTCCACGGTAAGGCTCTCATACTCTCTACTCCTTGAGGCGTAGCACCCGGAGTGTCCACATCCAGTATATCCTTAGCGATAGGCTCATAAAGCCTCCTGAAACCCCAATTTGACTTTACGACAACTATCCTCTTTTTTGTCGGCTCTATACCTACACTCCTATATAGGGCGGGATCTATCTGTGGAGCAACCAGCTCAGTAAGCACTATATCGGTTTCACCACACCTAAAAACAGCTGTTCTACCAATCCTAACCTGCTCACCAGACTCACTTAACCAGACACCATCAGAAAGACGAACTACTGTTCCAGCAGCACTTACCGTTTCTCCACTGAAATTCGGATCTATTTTACCACCGATAGAAAGCGTTAATTTCGCTCCTTCTCCCGCCTTAAAGGCTTGACTTACAGATTCAGGGTCCCGTATTATTAAAGTCGCGTTTGGCCAGCCCGAATCCCTCAATACTTCCAATATCGCTGTGCAGTCACCGGGCGCTCCTCCCAAGGCGTTGTCTCCCTTATCTGAAAAATATTATGGGTCCAGCTTCAGTTTTTAGTGCTCTCTAGATAGCTTCCTCTATAGATATTAATTTAGGAATGAAATCCTTTCTTAAGCTCCATAAAAATTCAGATAATTTTTGAGCTCTCTCTTCAGCCAATTCTTGATTCTTATCTGTTGTTACAATCACGCTCATGCCTGCCCTCTTAATGTCTGAATATGGAAAACCTGGAAAGACTGAAGCATTAATTATTTCATCTTCCTTCTCCATCTCGTAAGTCTCGAAAAGCATCTTACTCATTGGAGGCTTCTCCGGATTTCCTCCACCACCATCCAGCATAGGCAATTTCCTGAACGCCATGTAAGGCTGTAATTTCCCTTTTAATATGGAAATTAAAATCTTCGCTGCCTCCACTCCTCGCTCAAGATAGTCGTGGTGAGTCTTATAGCCTATTATAACATCTGCATTCTCAATCATGCTTTTATTTACATTAGCGTGATGATCAAGTACAACCACTATAGGGACTTCGTCCTTCACCGACTCCTTCATTTTCCTTAAGATGTCACTTTCACAGTCCTCCACACTCTCAGAGACCATTGCACCATGCAGCCACAGTAGTATACCGTCACTTCCACTTTGAGTTACAACATCGACAAGCTTGTTTGACAGGTATTCATACGCCTCAGTTGTAGTGATTCCTCCAGTACCTAAACCTGCATAGAACGTCGGAATCAACTGGAAGTTTAGCTTTTCAGAAGCCTTTATGAACCCTCCTAAAACAGTATTTGTGCCTTGAAAAGTATTAAGTATCTCTTCACCATTATAGATTCCAATCTCTCTCCATGAGGCCAGATTTACTCTTTCACTAACAAAAGTATTTGTTTCGAAGGTTAATCCTCCAACCGCGACCTTCATAATAATTCCTTCCAACTAAAAATTATTAATTTTAATCTTATTACTTTATTATCAATGTGATTAAAAAGTCTAGAGGTAAGGATTTTTGAGTACCCTTATGCATAATAAACTTTTACTAAGTCTTCACTCAATTCCTTATTCATTCTTTCAGATATCAGTTGAAGTTCCTTCAAATTTAGAGAAGCTACATGGTCCTCACTTGGATGACGATCAACAGTGTAGAGCTGAACTTCTAGGGGCTCAATAATTCCGATTTTATCTATCAGGCAAGAGATCTCCTCAGACCCAAAATTGTCTGGTTTATCTGGCCGTGTCGACTTGAAGATTAAGATTTGAATTACAACTCTTTCAGTATCTCTCTGCAACTCAGCTAATTTCTCAACTATATCCGTCAACCTCAACTGCATGAATGGCCTATTAATTCCCATAAATGTCTCTTGTCGCCCAGCATCAAGCTTAGCTATCACAAAATCGAAGAGAGTAAGAGCTTCATAGACAAGTCTTAAGTGTAGAAGGGAGGAATTAGTCAATATTCTAATTGGTGTTTTAGGGTATAGCGCATCTCTTATTTCTCTGAGTTCAAGAAGTAGAGATTTAAGATCAGGGTATAATGTGGATTCACCGTACCCCGAGAAGGTTATTGAATCCAACTTGATGCCTTCAGTTTTCAGTTCCAGCAGTCGCTTCTTTACATGGTTAAGTATTACCGTGGGACTAATCCATCCATGGATTGATGCGGGGGAAGTTACACGGTTTAGTGTTCTTCCGTATTGACAGTAAACACAGTCATAAGTGCAAGTTTTATGCGAGAAAAGTGTGAGATTTATTCCTAATGAGCAACCTAACCTTCGACTCTGTACAGGTCCATACGTGATTTCATTTTCTCTGGATGTACTTCTCAGATCTAATCTCCATCTTGAACCGCTCAAACTCGACACTCCATCTCAATTAGCGTGTATCCACCTAAATAATTTAAGGTGAAACATAACAATAATTGGGGAGGCGATAAAGGGATGAGTAACCCTACAGGCGGAGATATAAGAGTTGATTTAAGGCGTCTTATACCCCACTTCAACATAATGGATGAGTTCATAGATAAATCTATTATAATAGATAGAGCTGAAGGAGCGCATTTTTGGGATATAAATGGGAAGAAGTATTTGGACGGTGTTTCAGGAGTGTTTGTGGTTAACATTGGCTATGGTAATAGGCGAGTTATATCGAAAATTAAGGAGCAGCTGGAAAAAGTGACATATAACTGCCTAATAT
>CAZHYI010000025.1:5220-10086 GCA_964536595.1 uncultured Candidatus Bathyarchaeia archaeon | reverse complement strand
TTTGAGAGCTTTTTTACGCCTTTAGGGCCGCCTATATAAGCCACATCGGCAAGATCTATAAATAATCCAGTCTCAATCACTCCAGGTATAGATTTAATTTCAGCGTCCAATAGCTTCGGATCATCGATACTCTCGAACTTCACATCCAATATGAAGTTCCCATTATCAGTTATTACAGGTCCCACCTTACTCTTGGCTTGACGGAGCATGGGTTCCCCGCCGAGATCCATAATCTTCATAGAGACAGGCTTGTAGGCTGAGGGGATAACCTCAACTGGTATAGATGTTTTTGAGCCGAGTTTATCAACAAGCTTTCTCTCGTCAGCTATAAGAATGAATTTATTGGCTATTGAAGCCACAATCTTCTCCATTGTGAAGGCTCCTCCAGCACCCTTAATAGCATTCAGACTCGAATCCACCTCATCCGTCCCATCCAACGACACATCAATCTCCGGATCCTCATTAAGAGTTGTAAGTGGCACTCCACACTCTACTGCTAGAAGAGCCGACTGATGCGAAGTAGCTACACCGAGAATATGAAGGTTCTCCTCCAGCACCCTTCTACCTAACTCCTGGATGGCATAAGCCACCGTACTTCCGCTTCCCAAACCAACCACTGAGTAGTCTTTAACCTCCTCAACAGCCCTTAAAGCAGCCTCCCTCTTAGCCTTCTCAACCCAACCCTGCATTTTAAGCCTCTACCTGCCCAAGCCTTTCAAGTGCCTTCTCAACTTCCTCCCTAATCTTCTCTATCTTCTCCTCAACCTCACTCTTAACAGGCTTAGCTGGAGGAGTCCTCTTCCGCCTAACCCTCCTCTTCTCAACCCTCTCAGCCTTCGGAGGAGCCTCAACCTTCTTTGGACGCTCAATCGGAGGAAGAGCCGCCTCCTCAAAAACCTCAATCCCAAGCCTACTTCTAAGCTCACTAATTCTATTCTCAATCTCCTCAAAACGCTTATTAAATAGATTTAGGAGATCCTCCCTCATCCTTTCAAGCTCATGTAGAGCAATTATAGACTGGTTACGCTCTATAGCTTCATTTATCCTCATCATACGCTCCCTATATCCCGCCACAAGTCTATCGCGCTCCTCCTCAGTTATCCGTCCCTCAGCATGAGCCTCATAAAGGTGCCGTATAGCATAACTCAATATGTTCCTCTCCACATCCAACACTCTAAGCTCATCTCTAGCCTTCTCAGCATCACCTGAAAAAACGAATTTGACAGAGGGTTTCGGCACTCCCAGAATATCCATCTTACCCACTGAAGGCTTCTCCACCTTCTCTTTAACGGTTTTACCACTGAAGTATAGGTATAAGAGGGATATCACTGCCACTGAAGCTATAGAGGAGATTATTAGGTAAACACCATACTCATCTATCCATGACAAGACACTCAACCACAATCAGTTCAGACTTTACTATTAATTGTGTGTATCGTTTAGAAAAAGATTTTCGTTAAAAAAATAGGATGGTTAGATGGTTTAGGCGTCACTCCATCCTTTCAAGCTTAAATATTACAGGTCTCAAACCATCCGTGCAACATGATATACCAACGCCCTTCTGCTTTATCCACGGAAAGTCACCGCCCAAAGCTAACACTGTCACATCTCTCTGTATATCAGCCCAAGCCCAACTGCAAAAACCTTCAGGCATACCAAGATTCTCAACTATGAACTCCTGCCCTTCCTTAAAGACCTCACATTCATGCTCTGCTGTCTCTTCAGCCCCAGCCTTGTACGCATCCACTAAGTCTTTCATCACTGTTCTCTTCAGAACCGTAATTTTGACTTTAGAAATCTCCATCCATGGCAACCTCCATATCTCGATTAGTATTTTACTACTTAAAAATTTGTTTGAAAAGTAGCTCTTCTCAACAGAATTTATTATTTTTATGATGACTAATAGAAAGTTCTTAAGAGCAACCATAAAAAGGGGGATGCTAGTTCAACTAGCTGGGAAGGTAAATGTAAAAAACCTTGAGTTTGAAGATCTAAGAGCGCTTACATAGATGTTGCAGTAATCATAAGGATAATGCTGGTTGGAAGCGAATCCTACATAAAATGAAACTTAGTTAATCATTGTACCGGTACTTGCCATAGGGTTTTCAAGGGTTCCAATGGCGTGATTAACTCTCTGTAAAGCAGTTCCCATCTCTAGCTCTAACGGTTACTATGGAAGCGTAGCTTTTAGGGAATATGTTATAGTTTTACTTCCCTTTAATCTCTACTGGCTGAATCTTATTTAGGTCCACTCCGGCTGGAATTATACATATAAATTTTAAGGTTTTCTCTCCGATCTTTTTAATTCCATGCGGCTCATTTGGAGGAATGTATATGACGTCGCCCTCCTTAATCTTTCTTTCAGAGATGCCATCACTGATTACGCCTTCACCTTCAAGCACAAAAATACCGTGTTCCCAAGGATGAATATGAGGAACTATCGGTCCAGTGCGGTTATTCTCAGCAAGTCTCATAACGAAATTTTTAGCTCCAGTCTCCTCGGTTATTAACCATCTCAATGAACCCTTCAACTCTACCTCACTATAATGAAAAACCTTCATTTTCGCTTTCTCCTAACATAATCGCTTCAGAGATTATAATTATGAGATAATGAAAATTAAGTTTTTGGGGTAGGCGGCTAGTTTATCCATATGAGAGTGAAGAGAATACTGCTACTCTGTTTTTCATGAAAAGAAATATTAAAACTATAGTGAATAAAGTTGAGTGAGAGTGATAAAGTTTGAAGGCGAGAGTCTTAATAAATTTTGAAGAGGGAGTACTTCACGAAGACGCTATAAATATGTTAAGTGATATCGCTGATCTAGTCTTTAAGCCTTCAACAGAAGAGGAATTCAAGAATGAATTGTCTTCAGCCGATGCTCTCCTACTGGATCTGAAACCTATCACTGCAGAATTAGTAAGTATAGCTGAGCGTTTGAAGATTATAGCTAGATATGGTGTAGGCTACGACAATGTGGATGTGGAGGCTTGTAGTAAAAGAGGGGTCTATGTAACTATAACCCCTAATGTGCTATCTGACGCTGTCGCGGATCTTACATTAGCTATGATGTTAGCTTTGGCAAGGAACCTATTGAAGGCAGATAAGCATACAAGAACATGTTGGGGTAAAGGAGTAGAATTCTCTCTTGGGGTAGACCTTAAAGATAAGAAGCTTGGGATTATAGGTGCTGGAAGGATAGGTTTACAGGTAGCTAAGAAAGCTAAAGGATTCGGGATGGAGATACTGTATTATGATGTAGTTCGTAAGAAAGAGATGGAGGAAGACTTTGAAGCTAAATTCGTGGATCTGGAGTACTTGCTTAGAAACTCCGACTTCGTCTCCATTCATACCCCGCTGAACGAGAACACAAGAGGGATGATTGGCGAGAAAGAATTGAACTTGATGAAGCCGACTGCCTACTTAATAAATACAGCTAGAGGACCCATAATTGATCAAGATGCTTTAATAAAAGTTCTTAAGGAAGGGAAAATAGCTGGTGCTGGACTAGATGTTTATGAGAAGGAGCCGCTTCCACTGGATAATCCCTTAACCCAACTGGATAACGTGTTATTAACACCTCACATTGGCTCAGCCACCCTAGAAACAAGAAGAGCAATGGCGGTAAAGGCTGCCAAAAACATAATATCTGCTCTTAAAGGGGAAGTTCCACCAGATCTCGTTCCTGAACAAGCACATCTAAGGAGCAAATGAAGCATCTTAAATGTATATACCTTGATATTAAAAAATAAAAAAAGTTAAATTCTAAACCTATGTAGAAAAGTTTGGTTCGCCTTGAGTAGTCTTTATGACGATGAGGCTGTAGATGCGGATCGTAAGAGAAGGCAAAGAGAAAGTAGAGTAACCAAGGGAAGAATACCCTACAGAGCTCTAAGTTACTACATAGGACATGAAGTAAGAGTCTTCGCAAGGGGAAACCCACTCTTAAGCCACCCAGCTATCTATGAGGGGAGATTAGCCGGCGTCTTTGAGGAGCCAGCAGCAATAATACTGGAGGATGCCCACACATTAATTCTAGATAGAGTTCCAATGGAAGACCACTATCACATCGTGAAAAGGGAAAGGATAGGTGCAATCTTCATTAGAATCGACGAAATACGTCATTTCGAAATACTTACGGAAAGTGAAATTTAGAAAAGGGTAAACCGAACGAAATTTTTAGATCTTCATTAATATTAACTTAGTGTTCAAATTGGGTTTAGATCGTTCAGTACTGAAGAAATACAGGGAAGCAGGAAAAATAGCGACTAAAGTTAAAAGGCAAATACCCAATTTTGTTGAAGAAGAGATACCAATAATAGATGTTTGTGAACGTGTTGAAGAGCTAATTAGAAAACTTGGAGGGCAACCCGCATTCCCATGCAACGTATCCATAGATGAAGTCGCCGCTCACTACACTTCACCTCCAAAAGATGATAAAATTATACCTAGAAACTCAATAGTGAAGGTTGATCTAGGCGTCCATGTGGATGGCTACATAGTCGATACAGCAGTTACGGTTTGTTTCCGAGAGGAATTGAATGATATGGTTCTTGTAGCCAAAGAGGCTTTGTCTCGGGGGATAAAGATTATACATGCAGACCTATCAGCATCCGATTTCGGGCGGCACATAAAGGAGTATGTGGAATCTCAAGGCTTCAAAGTAATCGCTAATCTTACAGGCCACCAGATAGCACGCTATATGCTACACGCCGGTAAAAGCTTACCGAATGTACCCCACATATCAACCTCTCGCATAAAGGAAGGAGAAATTTATGCTATAGAACCATTCGTTACAACGTATAAAGGGAAGGGAAAGGTTGTGAATGGGCCTCCAGGAAATATTTACCGTCTCGTTAAGCTTAAAT
>CAZHYI010000025.1:0-5120 GCA_964536595.1 uncultured Candidatus Bathyarchaeia archaeon | reverse complement strand
TCTCATTTCCGCACTTTACCCTTCGCTGAGAGGTGGTTGAGAAGAGTATTATCAGAAAAGATCGTTGATGAAGGTTTACCTAAACTCTTGTCTTCAAAGATCCTTATGGTATACCCAACATTTATTGAGGCTGCGGGTAAACCGGTTGCTCAAGCAGAACACACAGTGGTAGTTACGAAGAAGGGATGTGAAGTTCTAACTTAAATTCCGCTCTCAACTACTCTTTCTCAACTAACTCAGCTCTCAAAATCTTTAGATAGCCGCTATCTCCCCTCCAAACTTTTTCATAATCCAAGATCTTTATTTTACGCTTAAAGTAAGGAGCATCTAAAACGAAGGTTTCGTATTCCCCACCCTCACCAACCACAGATATTTTGTATAGATCTCTAAGCCTGAGCAAATCATGTACTGCATTAAGGTCCAGCCTTCTTCCTAACCATGACTCAGTTAATCCATAGGCGTAAACTCCAGTAATTATAATTTCAAATCCCAACTCCAAGAGAGAATTTAAAATTTCTACCGGATCTCTGTTCCATAGAGGGGCTATTGGAGTTATACCTAACTCTCCACAGAGCTTCTCTATACATCTCTTTTGATAGCTAGACGCGATAACGCCATAGACGAGACCATCCACCTTCAAGTCACGTAATAAGAGTTTAAGGTCTTCTAGCTCTGAATCCTTATAGCCTGAAGTTTCTCTTCTAATAAGTGGGATTCCAGAGGCTTCAGAGAAGAGATGAGTTAATTCAGCATTTGGGTAATGAAAAAACCAACTATCTTCACGCGTAGGAATCAAGGTAACTAGCCATTTAACATCATAATTCCTATCTAAAGCATGGTAGAGAGCTAGAGCAGAGTCTTTACCTCCTGAAATGAGAGCCGCAACCTTCAAAACGCTTCTCCTACAATTAAATAAGTTCGGTTTAATAGGAAATGCTTCCCTATTACAGCGTTGTCTTAGCCTTCTCCACCAATCTTAAAGTCTTAACTCTCCACCTCTCAAAATCTTCAGGTCGATCCGGAAACTGCATGTAGTGAGCCTTAACTTCATTGAGGAGGGAAGCTGTTCTCCTTAAACTGTTAATTAATCCCAACTTTCCTATACCACGAAAGAGACGGATAACCTTTTGACTAATATTTAAATTCACCTTTCCACCCATACTTACAGCTAAGACGTCCTCCTCAGTTATTAGAAGGTTCTTCATACCATAATTCAGATCCTCATCATCCAGTCTTTGAAGGAATCTTCTAAATACATCTAAGCCAGCCTGCTTAGCTCCATAGCTCCTAATATACTCTACGGGGTAAGTCCATAAACCATTCATCCTGGTATCCTCTGCCTCGATAGCTTTAACAGCTACTTCACCTGAAATTTTCCCAGCCATCATTGAAGGGCCGATTCCACCTCCATGCAGAGGGTTCACTTGGAAGGCTGCGTCTCCAACCAACATCAATCCATCAGAAGCTATTTTATCAAGGGGCCTCCTCACCGGAACTGTTCCGCCACCACGATCTAATATTTTCGACCCTTTAAACATATCTTGAGATAACACCTTACGGTAAAGCTGAACCTTAGGATTTGGGAAGGCGCCTTTCATAGAGACACCTAATCCCACATTAACCTTATTTCCCCCTTCAGGAAAGATCCAGAAATATCCTCCTGGAGCCACCTCCATGTTTAAGTATATCTGTAAGTGATCTGGTGGTGAAAGCGGCTCTCTCAGTTCCCTAATCTCTCTATAACAAACTATAACATCCTCAATATCTGGCTCCTTCTCAATACCTAACTCTGGAGGAAGTTTTCTTCTGATAACCGCATTCATTCCGCTCGCTTCAATCGTTACATCACCATAAAACTCCTCTATACTTCCTGAACGGAGATCCTTCACTTTAACGCCAACGACTCTTCCATCTTTGATGACGGGACTGAAAACCCTCTTCATATCGTAGAGAACCGCACCTTCATCAATAGCCCGTTTGAGAAGCCTCTGACCGAATAAGTGACGGTTCACAGTGAATCCGTATGCTTCACCTCCACACACTCTAAAAACAGATTTCTTGTTGGGTGAAAATATCAGTGCACCCTTAATCTCTCTCTCAAGCTCATCTCCGGAAGGGTACTTCAGACCGAGATTGTCAAAGTGATGCTTACCTATACCGTCACCACAAACCTTCTTTCCAATCTCATCAGCCCTCTTAAGATCTAGGAGGCAGACTTTCAATCCCGATTTCGCTACTGTCCATGCAGCTAAGCATCCACCTGTTCCAGCGCCAACAACGACTACATCGAATTTCTCCATCGCCCTCATCAGCTCCGAAAAGTTAACTAGAGAGTTAATAAATAATATTTTTGTTTAGAACTCTCTTTTAACTCTTAATAATACTTTTTATATATTGCAACGCTTGATTCGGCTCCAGTATGTTTGCTCTGATCTCCCGTAACACACGCTGAATAGAGGCGTACCTAAATGATTTATGCTTCTTATGAAGGGCCTTAATAAATGGGCAACCATAAGTTAAGTTTACTTTTGGATAACCGATAGACTGAGCCAGAAGGATAGAATCTATCTTTGAATATGCTAAAGCCGCTAAAATATTCATTTTTAAATAGCCTTCCTTTAGGAAATGTAGAGAGTGGCTTCCAGTCGGAAGTAGGTCCCCGGAACTTATCACTGGAATCTGAACTTTCTCAGCAAACTCCAAAACAGAATTCATAATCTGATTAGAGCAAGATCCACATGGATGGATTCTGCCTTCTACTCCCGCCCTGAATATTTCTTCGAAAGCCTCCTTATCTCCCCTAATAAATCTGTGGGGCACATCTAACTTATCCACAATCGCCTTAATCAAAGATTTAACTCTTTCAGGCAGTATGCGGGGACCGGGATCAACAGTTACTGAAAC
The DNA here is from genome assembly GCA_964536595.1 of uncultured Candidatus Bathyarchaeia archaeon. GTDB lineage: Archaea > Thermoproteota > Bathyarchaeia > Bathyarchaeales > B24-2 > CAZHYI01. The sequence goes on along the minus strand of CAZHYI010000025.1, from coordinate 2,216 downwards.
GGGATTTAGACCCGCTCTCTTAAGAACTGTTAGGGCAGATGTACTATCAACGCCTCCTGAATAAGCAACGATTACAGCGCTTTCCGGTAAAGGGTTAGCCTCATAAAGTTCTCTCTTAGGATAATTCAACTCATTCTTTAAGATTGGAATAATCCTTGTTAGGATTAGAGCTCTCAGATCTTCATTTAAGGTTTTAGCGACCTTTAAAAAACGTAGAATAGCAGATTTAATACGCCTTCTCTTAATTTCAATATCATTTAAGGTTCTTGCAGCGATCTGCTTAATTCCCAACTCATCCCGAACCCTCTTAAGAGCCCATCCGCCAGGCCCTAACACAGCAGCTTTATCCGGTCTATCCTCAGCAATTATCAAGAGAAAGTCTGAATCTTCACGGTAGACCACATCAACTATTTTTGGCTCGATATATGACCCCAGATTCATCTCTCGATGAATCCTCAGAATGGTCTTCAAGACCTCCTCTTTAGAGAACATAGCACTCCCCCAAGTAAAAAGGAATTAACCTATAGGAGGGAAGGAAAGCTATATTTCTATTTCTATCATCGTATTTGAAAGGATAAATATAGGAAGGAAAAATATTAACTTCAAAAACTGAAATGGATGTGAAAGTATGGGAGACAATAAGATTTTAATGATTCCTGGACCAACTGAGATTCCTCTCCGAGTAATTAGGGCGATGATGAGAGCTTCAGAGGCGCATTACGATCCACACTTTAATGTCGGGATACTTGATGAAACCCTGGAAGATCTGAAAAAAGTTTTCCAAACAAAGAATGAGGTTGTAGCTTTTCCAGGTTCAGGTAGAGTTGCTCTGGAAGCTTCAATCTTGAGCGCTATAGAGGAGGAAGATGAAGTTCTATGCATTGAAGGAGGAATATTTGGGACTTGGATGAGCGAGATGGTAAATAGGGCTGGCGGCAAAGCTACGCCATTTCCTCTTGAATGGGGCAAGCCTATAGATTATGATAAGCTAGAATCAGTTATAAGCAATGGAAACTTTAAGGCTTTAACGATAGTTCATAATGAAACAACCACAGGCACAATGTACCCTCTAGAAAAGATAAGTGAACTGGCAAGAGAGTATGAATTACTCCTCTTTGTAGACGCAGTATCCTCCATGGGAGGCGCAGACATCAAAACTGACGAATTAGGAATCGATTTCAATATGACAGCCTCCCATAAATGCATATCCGCACCCATCGGACTCTCAATAGTATCCGTAAGCGAGAGAGGATGGGAAGCTATGGAAAATAGGAAGAAACCCACTTTCAGCTTCTCATTCGACCTCCTAAAGTGGAAGACCTGGTGGATACCTAAAGAGAGAGGAGGAAACCTAATTCATGGTTGGCGTAGACAACCAATAACCATGCCTGTTCATCTCGTATATGCGTTACGAGAAGCTGTAAAGATAATTCTTGAGGAGGGGCTACAAAAGAGGTTTGAGAGGCACAGGATAGTATCGAAAGCCGTGAGGGAAGCTGTGAGAGCCATAGGGCTTCAAGTCTTAGCTGAAGAGGAGGTTGCATCACCAACCATAACTGGAGTACTAACTCCTGAAGGAATTAATGATGCTGAATTGAGAGATAGAATGGTTAGGAAACATGGAATTATGCTCTCTGGCGGCCTTGGAAAGATGAGGGGAAAGATGGTTAGAATTGGGCATATGGGAGTCACAGCCGCTCCACAATATGTGATACCTACAATAAATGCTCTCGAAGCTACTCTAGAAGAGATGGGACACAAATTTGAGCGGGGAGCGGGAGTCGCCGCGGCTCTAGAAAACCTTGAAAAATTAATTTCTGCTGGACCTATATCTCCATTATAACTTAAACAAACTCAACCGCTAAAATAGACCCTTAAATATTTTTTATTTTTAATCCTTAAAGTAAGCAAAGTGATTCCAAAACACACTTAGTTCTTTATTTGATAGATACTGAAAGAGGAACTTAATCGAAGCCCTTCTTTAAGTTAAGCTTACTAAGACCGATGTTAAAGCGCTACGGTGAATCTACTTAAAGGACTTAAAATCATATATTTCTTAGTAATGTCTGAAGTTAAGTTGGCAGTGAAGGTCTTCAGAGATCTAGAGATCGAAGACTTCAAAATTTTACTTGCCTTGGAGAAAGGAATGAAGAGATATCAATATGTCCCGTCGGAGAGCATTCCTTTTTTAAGTAATATTTCGCCGAAGGAGGTGG
>CAZHYI010000024.1:0-10243 GCA_964536595.1 uncultured Candidatus Bathyarchaeia archaeon | reverse complement strand
ATAAGAGCTGAAAGCATCTAAGCTCGAAGCCGCTCCCGAAAATAGGCGGCCATTCTCCGGCGTAGGACCCGGTGACGGGCCCAGGCCGGGGACGAGGGCTCCCATAGAAGATGGGTTTGATGGAGCCGGGGTGTACGCGCCAAGGCTTCGGCCGAGGCGTTCAGCCCGCGGCCCCCAAACGCCCAAGGTGTCGGGTTGAAAAAGAGGCTTCATGCCTGGATGTAATGGTGGGTCTATGCGTGGTTAACTCCGCTCCCTTCTGCTTCTCTCTATTTGACATATAGCCTCAAAGATCATTTTTGCTGCGCAAATGCTTGTTACTCCATAATCGTATGGAGGAGCAGCCTCCACAACATCTAAAGCGGCTACTCTACCTCTACAGATAGCTTCCAGAAGGTTTAAAGCCTGATTCATTGTGAGGCCATCCGGCTCAGGGTTCTGCACTGCAGGAGCCACGGAAGGATCCAGAACATCCATATCGATAGTCAAGTATACCTTGTCGTAGGACTTCATGAAATCCTCAATTTCTCGTGAAATATCCTGTAGTAGTTGTCTTCTCAGATTCTCCATACTTACGAACTTGAGATTTGAGTTTTTCGCATACTCAATCTCCTCTCTACATGCCGCTCGAATCCCTACTATGAGGATGTTTTCAGGACCTATCTCTTCGCATATTCTGCGCATGAATGTTGCATGGGAAGTTTTAAGCCCCAAATATTCATTTCTTAGATCGAAGTGAGCGTCAAGAGACACTAAGCCAACATTGCCTTTAAAGGCTCTAACCGCACCTAAAGTTAAGGTGTGCTCTCCACCAATGATTATGGGTAATTTCCCATCTGAAGCTACCTCACTAACCACAAGCTCGATTCTCTTCAGCATCTCGCCTATCTCTCCAGACACATGAATGTCACCTAAATCGAAGATCTCTATCTCCTCAAGGTCTATGTCAGCGCTGAAGCTGTAGGTCTCTATATTTGCCGATGCCTTTCTTATCTCGCTGGGGGCGAAGCGGGCGCCTGCCCTGAAGGTGCATGTATAGTCGAAGGGAGCGCCTAAAACGATGTATTTCGCCTCTGCGTATTTCCCGGTGAAGCCTCCAAAGTTGAGTGATTTAGAGCAATATAACTCTCTATGGCTCAGAACTTATCCCTCACAATTAGTTTTTATAGAATCTTTTTTAAAACTATTCTACCTATCAATGATCGGTCTTAAGATGGGGGAGCGGTGGTTGCAGCTTAAAGTGAAGAATTTAAAGTCTTTCATTCCCTCCTTATTCTACGCTATAACTGGCGTAGTAATGCTTATTACTCTAGCACTCTCCAGTCTAAAAACTCTACATTTAGGAGTTTTAGGAGCCCTATCATTAATCATCGCACTCCTCATAGCCATTAAGGGCGCCGACAACTTAATTCTTATAGCGATACTCTCCATACCGATGTTCGTCTTCAGCGCTGTGAATCTTTACGCTTACATCACACTGTACCTCCATTATTATCAAACAACCTTCATTATCATGGCTGCGCTAATGGCTATCTACATTGTTCTATTAATAATGAGTCTCATATACATCCGCAAGGGAGAAGGGAAAGAAAGCTCAAAAGGAGAGTTGAGTTGAAGCCCTGCTTCAGAGGGTGAAGATGAATCTAGAAATTTTTGAGCTTGTCACTCTTATAATTTGGTTTGCAGTAACAATATTCGCTTGCATTTACAGCTTGAACTTCTACATTCTTGTTTGGCTCAGCCGTAAAGGTCAGAAACATAGTTTAACTAGAGTGAGAGAGGAGAGTCTTCCCTTCGTGAGTATCCATATTCCCACCTATAATGAAGCTGGAGTTATAGAGGAGACACTGAAGGCTTGTTTGGAGCTTAACTATCCTAGAGAGAAACTGGAAGTGATCCTTATTGATGACTCCACTGACGAGACTACGGAGATATTGAAGCGATACGTCAATGAGAACCCGAGATTCTTCACTCTTATACATAGAGAGCGGAGAGAAGGATATAAGGCTGGCGCTCTCCAGACAGCATTGAAGAAGAGTAAGGGCGAGTACATACTTATTCTAGACGCGGATACTGTTCCGGAGAGAGACTTCCTAATTAAGGCTTTAACTCCATTCTATGAGGATGAGAAGATAGCTTTCGTTCAGGGAAGATTGGGATATAAGAATCGAAATGAAAGTTGGATTACGAGAGCTGTGTCCTTAATTTATGAGTGGTATAGGGTATTCACTCAGAAAGCACTCTCAAATGGAAGATTATATGTAGCTTCTGTGGGAAGCGCTGTCGTGTATAGGAAGGAAGCGTTAGGGAAGGTTGGAGGTTGGAGTTGGAATACTTTAACTGAGGATCTAGACATGTCCTTTAGGCTCCAAATGAACGGTTGGAAGGGGCTTTACCTAGATGAGGCTTACTGTGTTGATGAAGTACCAAGAACCTACAGAAACTTTAGGAGGCAGTTTGATAGGCACATAAAAGGGCCCGTCCAGAACTTAAGGAAGCATTTAAGGTCCCTATTAAAGAGGAGGGAGTTGGGGGTGCTGGGTAAGTTTGAGGCTTTAATGGTGCTCTCTTCACCCATCTCATTTATGGCTGGATTATTCAGCTTCATTACAGGTTTGATGTTCTATCTCGTATCTTCACCCTCAAACATTAAGTCGCTATGGTTATCACCAGTCGGGGTATCCTTCTCATTCATATTTGCAGCTTCATTGGCTGCACCGCTAGTTGGTTACTATGACGCATTGAGAAGTAGAGATATGGGAGAGGTTAAGAGTTTAGCTATTTTAGGATTGATAATGACGGATTCGCTTTTGGTGGGAACCTTATCGATTATAGAACTACTCTTTAAAAGGTACAGGTGGGAGAGAACGGAGAAGGGGGCTCTTAAGACTGAGGGAAAAGGGGTTAAAATGGAATTGAGTTTCTCAGCGGAGACTGTTTTAAGGTGGCTGATTTCCCTTATGTCCATAGCGGTCTTCATTGTTCTTGCGGGTAAAGGTTTAGCGCTATACTCTTGGGGATTCCTCATTCCCCCGATATGTTGGTTATTAGCGGGGTTCTTGAAGTGAACTCTTCACTCACGCTATCTTCCAAGTAGAGAAGATAGCCCTAATTCCAGAGCCTTAATGATGTTTTTTAGGGTGAATTTAGGCACCTCAAATTCTCTTCTAACCTCAGCTAAATCCACACCTACAGTCTTAATCTCCTTAAGGTCTATGCTTCCCATGCCCTCCTTACTTGCCCTCCAAAGCAGATTGATGGAGAGGGGATCTATACCCATTATGTAACTGCATACAGCGTCTACAGCGACTGGGTTTGTTCCTGCCACTAGAAGATTCATGTCTACAGGGCTTCCCCATATTGGCCCTAAACCCTCCATAGCAACTAAACCATCAACAACTATTAGGTCTTGACGGATAACCCTATTTATATAGAGCAGAATATCAACTAAACGTTTGTGAAGTTTACTCTTCTTGTTAGCTATAACTCCGAACATGTTCTTCATCGAAATAGTAATTACTACATTCTCAATGTTACAAGTCTTCATTTTAGGCATATTCAATATGAAATCTGCATCCATCATAATCTTAGGTATCTCAATGGTGTATCCAGCAACCCTCCTCTCTTCAGTTTCGGATTCGCTTAAATTAAGAAACTCTACTCCAGAATCCTCTATAACGGCTAGTACACCTGACCTTTCAGCTCTGAAGTCTGCCTTACCAGAATTGTTGTTTGATTCAACCACAACTATGTTGCTCGTTTTATGCTTTAAGATTTTGATTACGGCTTCTAATAGTTCAGGGTCTGTTATGATCATTCGGTTTGGGTTTTTTGGATAGCAGATGTTCGGTTTAATAATAACAAGGTCTCCTTGAGTGATAGGTTTAAACTTGACCATACCGAGTAGAGTTTTAAGTGATCCTTCAAGATCGTTACTTACGCGCTGTACCGCTACCATCTCAACTTTGCTGGGCGCGGGTTTCCCTTTTAGACTGGACATGATCATATCCATGGTTCTAACAACATCTACGCCATCATCAATACTTATTTTGGCGTCAGTTAGCTCCCTAACACAGTTACAGAAGTGAATATTCTCTAGTAGGTAGGACGGGTGCTTATTTCTTAATGCGTCTAGAAATTGGAGTGGATGGCTCCCTTTATCTATCTTTCTTCTTTCTCCCTCTCTGGTTAGGTGTAGTGTGTATGGTGCCTTAAGCAGATCAAGCGAGATAGTTCCTAACTCACCAATAATCTCTAGCTTGAAGGATGGGAGAAAGCGGGTCCATTTAGCTCCTATCTGAAGCTTAACATTCTCTCTTGTTAGTGCGGAGAGTCTAACCGAATTTATTTGGGAAGACTTGTTCCTCTCAGCCTCAATAGACCTCAGAGTTGTTATCGGTCCCCCCAATAATTGGCAGATATAGATTAAGTGGGGGAGTTGATCTTCAATCACTCCTCCTCCAGATCTAATTCTGAAGTCGGTTCTGGCTCTATAGAAAGTTAAGTTAGATAAGGTGTAACCGCGTATCTCACTTACTTTTCCTATAGTTCCTTCCCTAACTATCTTTAGAGCTTCGTCCATGCTTGGTGTGAAGAGGAAGTTGTGGGCAGGCATCAAAATCAGTTTCTCACCGACTTCATTCAGCTTCTCTTCATAAGTCTCCTTAATTTTGAGGGCGCCATCAAAAGTTGTTGATAGAGGCTTCTCACAAAGAGTATGCTTTTCTGCCTTTATACAGTCAAGGAGGATCTGTTGGTGAGTTTGGGGAGGAGTGCATATCCAGACAGCGTCTAAATCAGCTGTCTCCAGCATCTCCCTATAGTTCGTGTAGCCCTCCTCCACACCGAATCTTCTCTTGGCGTCCTCAAGGTAACGCTCATTTATATCCGCTAGAGCCCTTACCTTAACACCTTCCATACTCTTTAAGGCTGGAAGGTGAACAGAGGACGCTATCCTACCACATCCAATCACACCAGCATTTACTATTGAATAGTTCTTTCTCAAGCTAGCCCTCCAACTTCCTTAATTTAGTGAATAACTGAACTGTAACCTCCTCACCTTCACTAATAAACTGCTGGTTCTCAGCTACCTCGATGAAGCCATCCGCCCTCGACAATGTTGTTATGGCTCCCGATAAACCTGTAGGGACAGGGTAAGCCTTTAAGCCTTCATCTTCGAGACGGAGAGTCACAGTTACGAATGTTCTTCTTCCTTTAGCTGGGAAGATCTTCATTCCAGCTTTAGCCTTAACACTTTCTAGTGGAGTTACTTTTCTACCAGCCATCTTGAGGAGAACAGGTCTAACAAAGAGATAGAAAGTTAATAACGCGGAGGCAGGGTTGCCAGGTAAAGAGAAGACTGGTTTATCTTTAACTATGGCTAGCGTAATCGGTTTCCCAGGCTTTATGGCTACCCCTGAGATGTAGAGGCTGGGTTTCCCCCATTCCCATATAATCTTTGGTATTAGATCGTGTGGCCCCACAGAAGCCCCGCCAGAAGTAACCACAATATCTGCTACTCTAAGAGCCCTATCTAAAACTTCTTCAATAATTTTTAAGTCGTCTGGAATTACTCCGAAACTTATTGGTTCGCCGCCTAAACTCTTAATTGCTGAGCCTAACGTGTAAGAGTTAATGTCATAAATTTTCCCTGGAGTCAATCTTTCTCCAGGATGAATTAACTCAGGCCCCGTAGATATCACTGCCACTTTAGGCTTCATATAGACCTTAACCTGATTCTTCCCAATGCCCGAGAGCATTCCAATCTCGAAGGGTGTAAGGGCAGCGCCTTTCTGAAGTACTGTTTCGCCAGCCTTTATGTCCGATCCCCTAGCCATCACGTTCTCTCCAATAGTGGTTGAACGATAGATTAGGACTTTACCGTCTTTACGGTCGGCGTTCTCCACCATCACTACTGAGTCTGAGCCTTTAGGAAGAGGCGCGCCAGTAACTATTTCTGCAGCTTCACCTTTACCCACCGATAATTCAGGTATAACCCCAATCTTAACTGAACCTACAATACTCAGTTCTATCGGATTATCTTCATCAGCCCCTATTACGTCTTCTGACCTAACAGCATATCCATCAACTGTAGATCTGTCGAATGGAGGCACATCTAGAGTGGACTTTACATCCTCAGCTACAATTCTACCATAACTTTCATTCAGCTTGACCGTCTCAACACCTACAGGTGAGGATGGGAAATACTTCTCTATAGCGTCTAAAACTTCATTGTAGAAGTGTAGGCCTCTAAACATTTCATCCGCCTACCGTGTTGAAGAGGTATACAGTCACTTCCTCACCAGATTTAAGTCCTTCTCTATCTTCTGGTATTAGTACGTAACCATTTGCCCTACACATGGAGGTGATTATGCTTGAACCTTTAGCTCTAATAGGCTCAACATAGAACTCTCCGGAATGATATGTAACCTTAACTCTTAAGAAAACTTTAAAACCGAGTGTTGAAGCCACATTCCTCGTCAGCCTTCCTTTCACGGCAGGTCTGCTCTCATATTTAGCCCCCATCATAGATAGTAAAGCCTGCCTAGCGAAGATCTCGAAGCCAACCATCGCAGCTACAGGATTCCCAGATAAGGCTATTATGGGTTTCATCTTAACTTTTCCTAGAGCTGTAGGCATTCCAGGCCTTAAGGCTACTCCATGCACTAGTATTTCGCCTCCATCAAGAGTCTCTATGGCTGAGGGGACTAGATCGTACTTCCCAACGCTTGTTCCACCCGTAGTTAAGATCAGGTCAGCCTCCTGACTTGCAGAGTGTATTTTGGCAGCTATCTCATCAATCGTATCTCTAGCTATGCCGTAATCGATAGGTTCAGCCCCAAGTTCTAGGCACATCCCTGAAAGTATTAGTTTGTTAGAGTCTACTATCTCTCCTTCCTTCGGCTTCTCTCCCAAACTAACAAGTTCACTCCCAGTAGAGATTATCGCTACTTTAGGCTCTCTTACAACCTCTAACTCCACCATTCCCAGCGCCGCCGCTAAACCGATGTGTTGAGGCCTAAGCCTCACGCCAGCCTCTAGTGCCACTTCACCCCTCTTAATATCTTCCCCTCTTCTCGAAACGTTTCTCCATGGTGCAACTTGATTTAAAATCTCAATCTCTCCATTCCTTTCCCTAGTGTACTCAAGCTCTATAACAGCATCTGCTCCTTCAGGTATTGGACCTCCAGTCCATACTCTCTTAGCCTCAAAAACTCCTATAGGCGCATTCTCCACTAATTTAAGAGCCTTCGGTGTGAAGGGAGAAGCCCCGATCGAATCTGAGGATCGTATTGCGTAGCCATCCATAGCTGACCTATCGAAGGGAGGGACGTCAACTTCCGCCTTCACGTCTGAGGCTAAAACTCTACCGTAACATTTAGTTAGTGGAAGACGTTCTTTGCCCAGAGCTTTAAGAGACGATTCTTTCAGGAAGATTCTTAAAGCCTCATCAACCCTCACCAGTTTCTCGAAGCCCTTTAAGCGAACCAACCAAAACACCTTAAAGATGTAGTTTATGTAGAAGCTCTATTCGCTTTCAGTCTTAACCTTCTCTACAAGCCTTTTCCCAACAGCCACTTCATCCACACTATGAATGACAGCGCCATTCTCAGTTAAGCATTTAGCTACCTCTTCAAAATCTATGTTGGATCCTTCCATCGTGATCTTTATACTCTCCGTGCTTTGATCTATCTCCTCAAGGGAGATATTGACTCCATCAACGCCCTTAAGCCTGCTTAAGCGAGCAGCCAATTCAGGCAAATGCGGCTCATGAGGCTTCAGAACATCAAGAACCAGCCGTTTAATACCGCTCGACATCTCTCAGAGAATCACCTTTCTCTCTAATTGAGGTTTCAGTTAAAAATTATTTAAAAGTTTCCAATCAAAGCGCTTCTATAAGATTAGCTTATGTTCTATTCTAAAACATTCTTAAAACCTAAAGCATTATTTAGTTAGCAGTGATCTAGATTGATTACTTTAAGGATTCCATATGAAGATAGGGAGAAGATTTTTCGGGTGAAGGAGAAAAACCTTCTATATAATTTTATGCCGAGCCTTCCTTCTAGACCCTCTAGGAATATGGAAGAGAAGACTGTGAAGAGTGCTGTTCAGAACCCTATTGGCAGTCATAAAATTCAAGATTTGGTTGATAGTGGTGATAAAGTTGTAATTTTGGTGGATGATTGGACTAGGCCGACTCCTGCCTATAAGATAGTTCCAATCATTCTTGAGGAACTATTTAGGTGTGGAGTTAAAGAAGGTGACATAAAGTTCATATTTGCATGTGGCACTCATGAACCGCTGGATCAACGGCAAATGATGGAGAAGTTGGGTAGAGAGATTCTCGGTAAGTTCTCTGTTCAGAATCATGATCCTACAAGGAAACTCTCATTTTTAGGAGAGTCTAGTAGGGGTACACCTGTTTTCATTAATAGGTTCTTCATGGAGGCTGACTTCAAGATTGCGGTTGGAAGTATATGTGCCCATCCGATTGCTGGGTATGGGGGAGGAGCGAAGATTATTGTTCCAGGTGTAGCTGGCGAAGAGACGATAGACTATAATCATTCAATGGCGGATAGTGTGGAGGCAGCTATCGGGAAGGCTGATGGGAACCCTGTTAGGGAGGATATGGAAGAGATTGCTGGAATGGCTGGGCTGGATTTTATTGTGAATGTGATCTTAAATCCGAAAAGGGAGATCATAGATGCTGTGGCTGGCGATCCCGTCAAGGCTCATAGAGAGGGAGTTACTCGTTACAATCGAATTTATGGTATTCGGGTCGGTGAAGAGGCGGATATTGTGATTTTGGGTGCGAATCCAAGGGACGCTACGATCTATCATGGAACATTCGCTCTTCCCTGCGCAGTTCCTTTTGTAAAGGAGGGCGGAACGATAATATGGGTGGCTCCGTGTCTTTCAGGTTCATATACAAGAGCTGAGAGGCTGGAGTTTCGTAGGGTGTTATCGATGCCTCCGCATAAACTTATGAAGGCTATTAAGAGCGGTGAGATTCCAGCTTCTGAGGGGATATTCGATTGGTGCACATCGAAGGTTGTGCATCGGAATAAGGTTGTTCTAGTATCTGATAATGTCTCAAAGGTTGAGGCTGAGGAGTTCGGTTTCAGTTATGGAGAGTCTATTCAGGAAGTTCTTGATAGAGAGTTCAGTCGGAATAAGGATGCGAAAGTGACTGTTATACCAGTCGGTGGATTAGCCGTTCCGATCTATAAATAATGCGGATAGTGAATTACTCTTCATCTCTTAGTCGCTTTGAGGATAATTATAGCGATAGTAGCTATCAGGAGAGCTATAGGTATCAATACAACAGTCTCCTTGAATATTAAGGTTGAAACTTCTTTCGCTTTATAAATTATAAGAAGAATTTTATCCGAGTCGCCTATCAGCGTCCGCATCTCCTTCCATCCGAAACCTGGAGCGAAGGTCTTTACTGTTAACCAGCCGTAGTTAGGTGGTACTCTAAACTTCACCACACCATTAAGATCTGTGTATCCCTCTACACCCAACTCGAGAAGCTGAACTGATACGCCTTGAATAGGCACTCTGTCTCCCATCAATTCATTAACAACCCTAACTGTTAATTCTACCTCTCCATATCTCTGCATAAAAAGAGGAAAGGGAATACCTGAAGTGGAGAAGTTGTTCACAGATAGGAAAGCAAAGTGGAAAGTGGAATACAAGAGGATGAAAAGTAGTGTGGTAAGTTTAAGCCATTTATTCATTAGCTCCTTCAAGATTTAACACTTCTGTGGGTAAGGGTGTCACAATAATGGAGGCAGATAGTGAAGAGGCTGTATTTGCGTATTTCTCTCCGATGCTTCAGTTCTTTAGGAAGGTAGAGGTCTATCCTGCATTACCTATGGAGAAGGTTATGGAATTCTCAGCCTTAATGAAACGTTAAGCCCTTCTCATCATACAATTAATCCATCACTTAAGAAGGCGCGGTGTACACTCTAACGTTTTCCTCAGATCCGTCGTGGTCTTTGAGTATGCATACCAGTAGAAGCTGGTGGCAGCGATAGCAAGCACCGCGACAATGACGATCAACACCTTGAAGCCTCCTTTCAGATTTTCCATTTTCATCGATTCTCGCCTCCTCCGTTTTTACGACAAATCCCACCTTCTTCTGTGAGTTGTTGCGCCCCTAACGTGGCAGCTCGATAGCCAAGATAGCAGGTGGCAGCGGCGATGGCTGCGGTTATGGCGGTTGCCATGGGTAGGCTTA
>CAZHYI010000023.1:2376-10404 GCA_964536595.1 uncultured Candidatus Bathyarchaeia archaeon | reverse complement strand
CTAATTCAATGGTTACTTTATCGGTGAGTGTGAATATTGCTGTTTCCCACAGCTTGAAGGGAGTAAGCTCAAAGAAGAAGCCAAGTATCACAGCCCCAATAGTTAAGGCGAAACCGTAATGTACACGTCTTGTGATTAGAATCACTATCAAGCCAAAACTTATTGTAATTCCAAGGATGCCTTGGATTAGATTCAAAGAGGATTCACCATCTTTAATGAAGCTAATAAGAGTTAGCAGCCTACTGATAAAAATTACTCAGATTGATAATTCTCATTTCATCTCTATAGTAGATTATAAAAGGAGAGCCAGACAAAATTCAATTCTAGGTTGATAAGTATGGATGCAGCATCTAAAAGCCCAGTACTCTCCCCTAAAGATAAAGCTGTACTCACAGGCAACCAAGCCATATTGAGGGGTGCTTTAGAGTCAAGCGTCAGCGTAATATCCAGTTATCCGGGAGGGCCTGTAACAAACATTCTTGAGGAGGCGGCTAAAATCTCTAGTGAGCTTGGTCTCTATGTTGAGTGGTCAACGAATGAGAAGGTTGCTTTAGAGGTCGGTATAGGTGCCTCCCTAGCTGGTCAAAGGGCACTTGTAGCCTTCAAGGATGTTGGTTTAAACGCTGCTTACGACACCTTCATGGCTGCGTCTCGAGCTGGTTGCAGAGGAGGTTTAGTTCTGGTTGTCGGTCATAACGGGCTTACCTCACCCGACATGCAGGACTGCAGATACAGCGTGGAGATGGCTAACCTATTAGCGTTGGATCCAGCTGATCCTCAAGAAGCTAAAGACATGACTGTCACTGCATTTGAACTCTCCGAGCGTTTCGAGCTTCCCGTGGTCATAATGCCCAGTTCACATATATGTTACGGGACTGGAGAGGTTGAGCTTGGTGAACTGAAGAAAAGTGGGTCTGAACCATCCTTCCTCAGAGACAAATCATCCTACAAGTATATTTCGGTCGGCCCAACAGTGACTGAGAGGTTAAGTTGGCTTCATAGAAGGCTAATTGAGATGGAGGAGGAGACACAGAGATTAAAGTTTAATGACCTATACTTAACCGACAGCGACTTTGGCATTATAGTTGCTGGTCACCTATATAACTCAGTGACAGAATGCCTTAGGGAATTAGGTCTGGATGGAAAGACCTCAATCTTGAAGTTAGGTTCTATCTATCCCTTACCAACTGATAAGATTTTACATTTTCTATCCCATGTTAAGAGAGCCTTGATTCTTGAGGAGCTTGAGCCCTACCTTGAGAGCAGAATCTTGTCATTGATTGGTGCATCCAACCTAAGCGTAAAGATCGATGGTAAACTTACGGGGGCTGTTCCCATAGCAGGCTTCAGAAAGATGAATGCAAGCCTAATAAAAAACATAATAGCAGATTCCCTAGCTCTACCACTGTCTGAACTCGTAAAGGAGGAAACAAGCAAACTCAACCTCTGCCCAGGCTGCCTCCACAGAAACGCACTTTACGCAGTTAAAGAGGCTGTAAAAGAGCTGGGTGAAGATGACTGCATAATAACTGGTGATCAAGGCTGCTCTCTACTCTTATCTTTAGAGCCCGACAGGATAATCGATACTGAGTATCACATGGGCTCAAGCATAGGCGTAGCACATGGCTTAGTAAAGGGAGGCATAAAGGTTCCCGTTATAGCAGCTATCGGCGACTCAGCATTCTTTCATAATGGTGTCTCAGCATTAATAAATGCCGTATATAACAATGTTGACATCACAGTTCTTGTACTGGACAACTCAATAACCGCTATGACTGGCCTAAACCCTAACCCCTCCTCAGGAGTTAGAGCTGACAGAACAAGAGCTAAGATAATTAAGATTGAGAATATCGCGCGTGGATGCGGAGTAGAATTCGTGAAGGTCGTTGATCCAAGAAATATGACGGAGATGATCGATGCACTTAAGGAAGCTATAAAGTTTAAGGGGGTTTCCGTAGTCGTTGCTAGAGGCCCATGTATTAAGGCTTTAGAAAAGAAAGGTTAAGAGGTACTCTTTTTCCTTCTGAGTGCATAGGTCCTCTCCCAATCCACAGTCCATTCGTCCACATTAATCTCAACCCTATATACATTTCTAGCCCTCTCCAAACTCACCTTTCCATCCCTCACATCTCTCAACACAAGTTCAGGATCCCTCTCCTCTGGAAGGCCGTAGCCGCCTCCCCCGGGAGTCTGAACGCTGAGGAGGTCTCCAGCTTTAAGCATAACTGTGGCTTTAGATTCTAGGAATATGGGATTCTCTGAGTCTGGATTAACTATATATCTGCTTGGACGGGCATCAAGCCCACCTTTCAATCCCCAAGGAGCGAAACGCCCTCTATCCGAGACTATGCTGAACATTACTGAGTGATCTGGAAATCTGTAGTCTCGCCTGATCCCTAATCCTCCCCTGAATCTGCCTGCACCTTCACTGTCCGGTATTAGTTCGTACCTTTCAATCCTTATTGGGTAGGTCATTTCAACCTCCTCTATGGGAGCATTCTGAGTGTTTGTTAGGTGATATTGAACGCCGTCTATGCCATCTTTGTTTGGGCGGGCGCCGTAGCCACCCCCTATAGTCTCGTAGAATGAGTACAGCTGATTATTTCTTGGATTAAGCCCTCCAAAACTTATATTACAGATTATTCCTTTGCCAGCTGCAGTAACCTTATCAGGTATCACATCACTCATGGCCTTCATGATAACGTCGCATACTCTCTGAGCAACCTCCCAGCATCCAGCTATGGCAGCGGGATGTTTCGCGTTCACAACTAGACCTTCAGGCGCAACTAGACTGATCGGTCTATAAAGCCCATCATTAACTGGAATTTGTGGATCAGCTAGACACTTGAATATGTAGGAGACAGCTGATAGGGTGGCTGCTCTAGTGGCGTTCATGGGTCCGGGGCCCTGCCTGTCAGATCTAGATAGATCAACCGTGACTTCTCCCTCCCTAACCTCAACCTCAGCCTCAATCTTCACTGGTTCACGATTTATTCCATCATGATCAAGAAAGTCTACAGCACAGTATCTTCCTTTAGGGATCTGTTTGAGGGCTTGCCGCATTCGGTTCTCAACGTAATTTTGATACTCCTCCATGTATAGCTTGAGGGTTTCTGCCCCATACTTCTCAATCAGGACCATAAGTCGATTCATACCTAACCTATTCGCAGCTACTTGAGCCCTATAATCCCCAACCCTCTTATCAGGGGAACGAACATTAGCTAAAAGAAGCTGCAATATTCCCTTATCTATCTTCCAGTCCCTAACGAACCTTGTAGGAGGAATTATTAAGCCTTCCTGATAAATATCAGTAGTGTCTCCAGGAACGCTTCCCGGCGCCCTGCCACCAACATCCTGATGGTGAGCGATATTTGCTACATAACAGAAAATCTCAGAACCAACAAAAAGAGGAGAGATAACTGTTATGTCGGGTAGGTGAGTTCCGCCTTTATGCGGGTCATTGGTGATTATAGCGTCTCCTGGAGAGAGGTTTTCAGGCCCGAATTCCCTGATAGCCTCTGGTACTGATGAGACTAGGGCACCCAGCATTGACGGGATATGGAGCGCTTGAACAACATTTCTTAATTCCGAATCAAAGATTCCGCAGGCGAAGTCAAGTCGGGTTTTTATGTTTGAGGAGTATGCTGATCTATGGAGGCCTACACCCATCTCTTCAACTACAGCTACTAAAGCGTTCCGAATGACCTCCAGCTTTATGGGATCTATCTTTGCCAGATTTTTCCCTCCAATCTCAGAAGAAAACCAGTATCTTCACTATAACTTGAAAGATTTTCTAATTATAAATATGTGTTTCTTAAAGGGGTTAGGAGACTTTAAATTGGAGAGAAGATAAATATTTTATTCCGGTAAGGTGGTTGTTATGAGGAAGAATTTTGTGAAGGAGAAGTTAAAGAAGGGGCAACCCTCCATAGGAACTTGGATTGAGATAGGTCACCCAGAGATTACTGAGATTCTGGGTAATTTCGGTTTCGACTGGTTCGTTATAGATATGGAGCATGCGCCTCACAGTGTTGAGCGAGTTGAGGCTCTTATGCAGGCTATGAGTTCATCGCCTACCCTACCGTTTGTTAGAGTTCCCTGGAATGATATGGTGGTGATTAAGAGGGTTCTTGATATAGGGGCGTACGGCGTTATAGTTCCTTGGGTAAATAGTAAGGAGGAGGCTGAATATGCGGTTAAGGCTTGCAGATACCCCCAGAAGGGAGGCTTAAGAGGCACAGGTCCCAGAAGAGCAGCTAATTACGGTTTTGACACAACATATTTCGATATGGCAGATGATGAAATATTGATCGCTGTTCAAATAGAGACTGAGACTGCGATAAATAACCTTGAAGATATCCTTTCTGTTGAGGGTATAGATGCAGCGTTTATTGGGCCTTGGGACCTATCGATGTCGCTAGGCGTTTTTCTCCAGTTCGACAATCCTAAGCTTACAGAGGCTATTGAGAAGGTTCGAGTTAAGGCTGAAGAGGCAGGGGTAGCCTCAGGGGTTTACTGTAGTATAGAGAATATTAACAAGTACATTGAGCAGGGCTTCCTATTCAACTCGTTAGCGTCAGACACTGAGATTCTAATACATGGATGTATGGACGCAATAAAGAAGGTTCAGGGTTGGGAACCTATACCTACAGCTCCAGCTGCGTCTATGCTTAAGTAACACTCACTCTAACCCCTTAATCATCCCTATTTTTATCTCCAATAGCTTTTCAGCTAACTCCCTAATGTAAGGTGCATTCTCCAACTTGCTTACCCATTCAGTTGGTATCGCATCTAAACCTAAATGCGCACCCACTATTGCACCAGTCATACTTCCAATCGTATCTGTATCTCCACCAAGAGATACGGCATTGAGTACTGCCGTTCGATAGTCGCTTCCATACTTCAATGCGAAGTATATGGCTGCCGGAACAGAGTTGTACGATTCCACACCGCATCCCAGCTTACTCCTCAATTCATTCTTGGAGGGTTGTAAATCCAAAAGTCTGTGGATAGCTTCAATCTTAACTCTGAAGACTTCACTCTTAGCTTCATACTGAAGGTTTTCCAGAAACCATTTTGGATCGACCTCAACTCTAGTTTTTACCTTAATGCTCAGCGCGATCGAGAATGCTTGGAGTATAGCTCCCTCTATACCTAAGGGATGAGCGTGTGTTATGCGACTTGCCTCTTCCACCACACACCTTAACTTTTCTGTTCGATCATAGAACATTAATGCTAAAGGCGCAACCCTCATAGCTGCACCATTACCGAAAGACCCTGCCCCTCCAAACATTCTCTTTGAGACTTCTCTCCAATCTTCACCTTTCCTCCAAAGATTGATTATGGTCATTGTGCCCCACCCATAACCCCTGGAGGGATCAAAGTTTCTAATGAAGGTTTTAACCATATCTTCAATGTGAACGCCTTTCGACTTAACTAGAGACTCAGCTACACCAATAGTCATCTCTGTATCGTCAGTATACCGTAACACTCGATTTTGCTCAATACACTTAAGAATCTGCTCAGGCGTAACGCTTCCTAAACCTTCAAAGAAACTTCCTATAGCGTCTCCTAGGGAGAGGCCGTATAGAGTTCCAATGAATTTCGACTTTAAATCTTGATCCATCAAGCAGCTTCACTTGCTTAGTTTACATAATTGAAATAAGATTGAGTGTTCCTTGAAGGGTTAAAGTTACTTTATCGGTAAATCATGCCTTTTGATCTCTATTATGGGCGTAACTTTGTATTTTGGATCTATAATCGGTTTATCGGAGAACTTCACTTCACTCTTACTGGTGTCCAAATTGATGAATCTTCCCTCAATCTTGCCGTTCTTCACGTAGAATATGTAGGTCTCCTCCCTTGTGCCTCCCAATATGAAGTAGATATGGTTTCCTTCCTTATCTTCGAAATGTTGAATCGTAACGCTGAAGGGTGAGCTAAAAGCTAGATACGCTAAATCCTCAATCGTTTTTAGTTCAATCAGTCTCATTTTAACTCGAAATAATCTTTATTCAATTTAAGAACTTAAATCTTCCCGAAACTGGTGGGAGTGGGAAGGCTTACCGAAAATTTTTTAATAAAATATATAAAAATATATATTCCGATTGTTTATGAGTACTTCTGAGATTAAAGCTCTACCCATCAAGGAGAAGATTGTACCGATACAGAGACTCAAGGATGTTTGGAAACGTTCAATAGAGGAGCCGGAGGAGTTTTGGGCTGAAGAGGCTAAGCAGCTGGACTGGTTTAAGACTTGGGACAAGGTGCTTGAATGGAAGAATAGATTTGCCAGATGGTTCATCGGCGGCTTCCTTAATGCCAGCTACAACTGTATTGATAGACATGTTAAGGGTTGGAGAAAGAATAAGACTGCTATTCTTTGGGAGGGGGAGCCGGGAGACAAGAGAGTATTAACCTACAACAGCCTTTATAGAGAGGTTAATCTTTTCGCTAGTGCCCTGAGAGCCATGGGCATCAAGAAAGGCGATTTCGTTGCGATGTACATGCCTATGCTCCCAGAACTTCCGATAACCATGTTAGCGTGCTCAAGGTTGGGAGTACCCTTCACCCAAGTATATTCTGGATTCAGTGTAGGCGCATTAGCTGAGAGGGTTCGGAATGTTGAGGCTAAAATACTGATCACAGCTGACGGTGTATGGAGAAGAGGGAAGATAATTAACCTCAAGAAGGTAGCTAATGAAGCTGTTAAGGATTGCCCTACAGTCGAGAAGATAATAACTGTGAAGCGAACTGGTCATGATGTGGAGATGGTTGAGGGGCGAGACTACTGGTATCACGATGTCCTAAAAAGCGCACCTGAAAGATATGTGAAACCTGAACCTGTAGAGTCAAGCCACATCCTCTATGTGCTGTATACTTCAGGAACTACAGCGAAGCCTAAGGGAGTTCAAGTATGCACTGGCGGTTACTTAACTTACGTGTGCTCCACATTGAAGTGGGCATTTGACGTCAAGGACGATGATGTGTGGTGGTGCTTTGCGGATATCGGGTGGGTTACGGGACATAGCTACATAGTATTTGCACCTTTAGCATTGGGGCTCACAGAAGTGATGTATGAGGGAGCGCCAGACTATCCAGATCCTGGTAGACCATGGAGAATGGTTGAGGAGTATGGGGTCACGAAGTTCTATACTTCACCCACCTTAATTAGACTGTTGATGAAGTATGGTGATGAGTGGCCTGAAAAGTATGATTTGAGCAGCCTGAAGATTTTAGGTAGTGTAGGTGAACCTATCAACCCTGAAGTTTGGAGATGGTACTATGACAAGATAGGGGGTAAACGTTGCCCAATCTCTGACACTTGGTGGCAAACGGAGACTGGAGGCTTCATGATCTCGCCGGCTCCAGGCATAGAGCTGGCTCCACTTAAGCCTGGATCAGCTACATTCCCACTTCCCGGCATATTACCCGCCGTGGTCGATGACGATGGTAAACCTCTTCCTAGAGGTGAGAAGGGGCATCTAGTGATAAAGAGGCCTTGGCCCGGCATGCTTATGACGCTATTTAAGGACGATGAAAGATACATCAAATATTACTGGGAGCGATTCCCAAAGGCTGAGGAAGATCTATTCTATACTGGAGACTACGCCATTCAGGATGAGGATGGATACTTCTGGCTTCTCGGAAGGTCAGACGATGTAATTAAAGTTGCTGGACATAGATTAGGAACCATCGAGCTTGAAGATGCTCTTGTAAGTCACCCATGCATCGCTGAAGCGTCAGTTGTGGGTAAGAGCGACCCGGTAAAGGGAGAGGTGCCAATATGCTGTGTGGTTTTGAAGGTGGGATACACCCCCTCCAAGGAACTGAGTGAAGAATTGAGGCAGCATGTTAGGAAGGCTATAGGGCCGGTAGCTACTCCAGCAGAGATACATTTTGTTTCAAAGGTTCCGAAAACTAGAAGCGGGAAGATTATGAGGAGAGTAATAAAGGCTATAGTTACAGGAACGCCTATAGGAGACATCACAACTTTAGAGGATGAAACTGCTGTAGAGGAAGTTAAAA
>CAZHYI010000023.1:0-2276 GCA_964536595.1 uncultured Candidatus Bathyarchaeia archaeon | reverse complement strand
CACTCAAAATTAATTGGTGGGCCCGGCCGGATTTGAACCGGCGACCTCTTCCGCGTGAGGGAAGCGTCCTTCGGCCGAAAATGTTAACCGCTAGACTACGGGCCCTATCCAACTACTAAATCACATAGTCAGTTTCAGCTTCAGCTCTTCTTGCTCTCGCTTCTCTCTTAGTTGTTTTAGGAACGCTTATTTTTTCCCTTCCTTTTTTAGTTACATCTATATCATACTCGATAAAGGATACTGCGAATTCGCTTAGATTATCACTCATCTCTCTGAGTTCTTCAAGCGAAAAGCGAGTCATAGCGTCGGGGTTATTTACCCAACTTAACCATCCATTAACGCTTCGGTTAAGCGCGTATATTATGAATCTTAAGGCTCTAACCACATCCAGTCTATCCTTCCCTTTAACTTCTCTAAGCTTCTTTATGTGATTGAGTATTCTTTCGCTTTCCCTTATCCAAGCCTCACTCATACTAGCATCTCCACCATTAACATTTAAACAGGTCTTCCCTTAAATCGTTAACTTTAAAGGCTATCACTCTAGCGGGTTCGCTCCCTCTTCTTCCAGCGTAGATTCTTGCTTCTACACTTCCTACATTTCACTGCTCCGGGAGCATTCCTCACTCCGCAGTTTCTACATATCTTCATGTATAGCCTATGCTTCTGAGCTATAGCTTTCTTGACGGGGTCGGTGATTGGCATATTTATCACGGGTCCGTTTTTATCATAGAGAAAACTAACGGGTTATATATTTCTTATTGTATCTCGGAGGATACTAACTCAGCTATCTCACTTGGGCTTGAAGCAACCCTCACTCCCGCCCTCTCAAAAGCCCTAATCTTACTTTCAGCCGTACCAGCATTTCCCATAACTATCGCTCCCGCATGCCCCATCCTCTTACCTGGAGGCGCAGTTCTACCAGCTACGAATGCTATAACAGGTTTAGGGTACTCCTCCTCAATTATGAATTTAGCAGCATCCTCCTCCAACTCCCCGCCGATCTCACCAACTAAAACCACAACTTCAGTTTCTTCATCCTCTCTGAAAGCTTCTAGAACCTCACTGAAACTTAAGCCTACAACTGGGTCACCTCCTATACCCACACAGGTGGATTGACCAAGATTCTTTTTAGTCAATTGCATAGCGATTTCGTAAGTCAGCGTTCCGCTTCTCGACACTATGCCAACTTCTCCACTCACGAAGAGATCTTCAGGCATAATCCCTATTTTGCATCTATCAGGAGCTATTATGCCCGGTGAGTTCGGCCCTATAACAGTTACATTGTTTTTTGATGCGTAATTTAGTATCCTAATCGCATCCTTTACAGGCACACCCTCAGTAATTATAACTAGAAGCTTTATTCCTCCTTCTATGGCTTCAAGTGAAGCATCTAAAGCGAAGGGAGAAGGTACGAAAATTATTGATGCCTCAGCCTCATACTCACTCAGTGCCTCCTTAACCGTGTCATAAACCGGGATGCCAACCACTTCCTCTCCGCCTCTTCCAGGGGTTACTCCAGCAACGATTCTAGTTCCGTATTTGAGCATAAGTTCAGTGTGTAGTCTACCCTGCCTCCCAGTGATGCCTTGAACGATAACCCTAGTGTCTCCTCCAACATAAATAGCCACTTAGAACCCCCTCCTAAAGATACCTACGATCTCATTAACAGCCGCTTCCATATCCTCCAGAACCTCGAAGCCCGCTTCGGTTAGAAGTTTTTTGGCCTCCTTCTCTCTTCTTCCACTTAATCTTATGACTATAGACTTTTCTGTCCTAACTCTTTCTGTAGCTTCAAGAATTCCCTTAGCAACCTCATCGCATCTCGTAATTCCACCGAGAATGTTTATTAGAATTCCTTCTACCCATGGATCAACCAAAAGCAATTCTAGCGCCTTTGCCACCCTTTCAGAATCGGCGCCCCCACCTAAATCAAGAAAGTTTGACGGTTTTCCACCTAACTGATGGATTAGATCTAGAGTTGCCATAACTAACCCAGCACCATTACCTATCACACCGATGTTACCATCTAACTTAACATAATTCAAATTGTACTTCATGGCTTCATACTCCACCTCACTCATGCGAAACTGCCACTCTTCCTCCTGCAGTCTCTTAAATTCCTCATGGCGGAAAAGAGCATTGTCATCAATAATTATACGCCCATCTAGAGCAACATAACCATCCTTCAATTCTGCCAACGGATTAATTTCAGCGACCAACACATCCAGATCTATCGATAAATTATACAGCTTAACCATTAAGGATGATAAATTCAG
>CAZHYI010000022.1:0-10442 GCA_964536595.1 uncultured Candidatus Bathyarchaeia archaeon | reverse complement strand
TGGATGGTTTCCTTCTTTAACTTAATGGAGCCTTCAGCCACAGCTTCCCTATATATCTCAGGCTTCCCGCTGATATCAACCATGCTCATTCCGCATCATTAATCCATTCTTGAAGGTTACTTTAAATGCTATCGTTAAGTAGAAGCCTCTTCAGTGTTTGCCTCCCTTATCTTCGTAAGCTCATCCCTAATCCTATCTAGATTCGCTTTAATATTATCAAGCTCAGACTTTAAGGATTCAACGGAGGACTCTATCTTTTCAGTCTGATCCAGAACAAGCTTAATTCTAGCAACTAAAGCCTTAGGCGCTGAAACAGTTGAGATGTAGGTCTTCGCCACAGAAAGCTCCTTTAACCTAATGGCCTCAGCAATCCCCTTAGAAGGATTATTGAGTATCTCTTCAGCTAGAACCGAAAATTCTGTACCCGTCCTCAGCAAATTTTTCAGACGGTCAAACGCAAGGTTAGGATCGTACTTTCGATCTTTACCTTCCTGCTGCAGATATTCTTTAAATGACTGCAGGGATTCCGAGATTCTTTTATGAGCTTTCTCGATAGTTAGGTGTTTCTCAGGGTTAAGCGTAAGCAAAATATCCTTAATGTTGTCAGATAGATTTCTGAGTTGAATAAGTGAAGGTTCTACTCTCCACCACATGTCTCTTGGTGAAATATTTTCAAGAATCACCTTTTTAGCGATCTCTAGAGAGGTATTCTGAACCTTCTCGAACTCTTCCAGCAGGTTTTTTAAGTCTTCAATCACCATAGAATGTATCTCCTCTTAAATTTAAATATAAAATAGTCAAGTGAATAAATGTAAATTTTGTTATTCTATTGTGAAGTGTGGTGGGTTAGCTTCACACCTTCCATCCTTAATTGATCTTCAACTATCTTTTCTAGACTTTTTGGGCTCAAACCCTCAATGCCTATCAGTGATGTCCTTCCTCTATACCCTAAACCCGACCTTTCTACTTTGAGGATGCCTATCAACGATAATGTCTTAACATAATGTAAAATTCTAGTGTGGCTTCTTCTCCTTAGACCGCTTAACTCACAGTTGTAGGCGTATTCTCTCTCAATCTCACCAATAGAAGTACTTTCCTTCTTTGAAGCACTTAATACTTTAGCTATTGAGAGAAGAAGCAGTTTTTCGTGAACCCCAACTTTTCTTAGGATTCTTTCACTTAGATTTCTATCTACTATGCCTTCAGCCATTTTAACATACTCCAATCTTAGTTTATCCGCATTATTTTCTTCAGCTACTTCACCCGATTTTTTCAGCAACTCAATTGCGAAGCTCAGATCGCCATTTGAGGCTTTAACTTTTTCAACAATCCTTTTTGTAGCTTCCTCTTCAACAGATCCAGCTTTAAATGCTAGATCTACTCTAGAGTGGATTATTGTTTCTATCTCAAAAGCGCTATAGGGTTTCAATCGGATCAGTCTATTTTTTATGATCTCTTGATCGATGGGATGAAGTTTATTAATGAAGTCTAGATTGGAGAGTATGCATATAGACGCTAAGAGGCTGTCTCCGAGAGCATTGAATACTCCTTTAAGTTTTTCCCAGCCTTCTAAACCGAAATTATGAAGCAGAAAATCCAAATCGTCAAGTATGATAAGTAACTTCACATTCTTCTTCTTTGTGAGCCTCAATAATGAAGCTTGAAGCTCCTCCAGAAAGTATCCTCTCTCTGGGATAGAGCCGCCTAACCGCTTAATTAAGCTATGAAGAATGGAGGAGAGTCTACCGTTACACTCTAAACAGTCGATGTAGCCAGTCATCACCTCACTTTTGGTGCGCTGAACAGCTTCACCGAAAAATCTAGCTATACAGGTTTTACCTACCCTTCTCCTTCCACTAATGAAGATGAAACGGTACTTGGAAGGCGAATTTTGGATGTTTAATAGATGGCTATGTAGCTGCTTCAGCTCCGCGTCTCTAAACAAGAGGATCGGCGGTATAAAGTCGGGTAGTAAGGCTTGAGGATCCCTAAAAATTGAAGTGTGAAATCTCATCGCTCTATTATCCAGACCCAATTTAACCAAACTACAATCCTATTTGCATTAGCTCTTTCTTCATTAATGGTTGACTCTAGCACTCAAGATCTTCCTCATAGACTAACGTCTCGGAGGGGCCAGAGTCATCATCGTCAACCAATTAGTATTTTAGGCGTAAGGTTAAATAAAAATTGTGAGTTAGCCTTTGCCTAAGAGACAACTGAATCAATGTGGTTAAGGAATGATTGTAAAGCCTCTAGCTGAGGAGAGTTTAGGTGCAAGATCAATGTGCACCTTTATTGAGACATCAGATCTGAAGGTTCTAGTGGATCCTGGAGTAGCCTTATGCCCAAGAAGGTTTGGTTTGCCGCCTCACCCTAAGGAATATTACGCCTTGATTGAGGGGAGGGAGAAGATTCTTGAGTACGCTGAGGAGGCGGATGTTATAGCTATAACTCATTATCACTTCGATCATTATACACCATCCTTTGTTGAGTGGTGCTGTCTTTGGAGCTCCCCTGAAATAGCGAGAAAAATATATGAAGGGAAGCTTGTGCTAGCTAAAGACTTCAAAGTAAAGTTAAGTTTCAATCAGAGGAGAAGAGCATGGCTTTTCCTCCAGACATGCGGCAAATACGCCAAAAAGATCATTAATGCTGATGGAGAGAGCTTCAACTTCGGTGATACAGAGATAACGTTCTCGAAGCCGTACTATCATGGGCCTAAAGGGACAATGTTAGGTTGTGTAGTTATGATCTACATAAAGAGTAGGGGGGAGAGTGTGTTGTTCGCCTCAGATGTTCAGGGACCTATGTATAAAGAGCCTTTGGATGAGATATTAAGGTTGAAGCCGGATACTCTTATCCTAAGCGGCCCACCCATCTACCTCTTAAGATTTAGGCTTAGCGAGGAGGATGCTTCTAGGGGCTTAGAGAATCTCTTAACGTTAGCTAAGAATATTCCAGAGATAATTGTGGGGCATCACCTACTAAGAAGCGACGAATGGAAGAACTTTCTGGTTAAGGTTTCTGATGTTGCATCCCAGAATGGAAATAGAGTTTTTATCGTGTCGGAATATTTAGGAGTTGAGAGTAGACTTTTAGAGTTTAAGAGAAGAGAGCTCTACGAGAAGTATCCTCCAGATGAGGAGTTTCTAAGTTGGGTTAGAATGGCTCATCAAAAGAGGCGAAGCGTGAAGCCTCCGCTCTAAATAATCAATAAGAAATATTTATCTGTATAACGTTAATATCACTTCTTAATATTTAGGAGGAATAAAGGATGCCTAAAGTTGAAGTTGACTTGGAAAAGTGTACTGGATGCGGAACATGTATAGACACATGCCCCGTAGAGGTGTTTGAGCTTCAAGAGCTACCTGAGTATCCTGGCACTCAGAAATCGGTTCCTGTCAGAGAAGAAGAGTGTATAATGTGTCTAGCTTGCACTACACAGTGCCCTGAAGAAGCTATAACGGTTGAGGAATAAAAAGGGAAGCGCTAGTGTGGAACTGCTGACTTCCTCTAGGAGAGGCCTCCTTTGAGCCTCTCTAAATTTTTTATTTTTAATTCTTTAAGCTCATTTAATTCTAAATCGGATCTTCGATAGGAAGCTCTTATCTATGTTAGATATTGCCCTGTAAACTAGCCTTACAGTACTCATCAGATCGTTCAGATCGCATATCTCGGTGGGTGAGTGAGCATATCTCCTCGGTATCAGCACTGAGCCTGAAAGTATACCTTTACCTACTGTGTGAACTGTAGCGTCAGTCCATGTTCTCATCACATCTCTCTGAATCTTTATGTTCTCCTCTTCAGACGCTTCGATGAGAAGATCCCTAATAATTCTCGGTGTTATGGTTCCTAACATCGAACTCCAAATCGTATCCATCATTCTTATAACAGGCCCAAACCCGATCTTCGATGTCGTTTCATGCGTCTCTGTGGAGGGATCCACAGCTGGGACAGTATCTAAAATCAATGCTAAATCGGGATTTATGGTTGCTGCCGCAGTCCGTATGCCTCTGGAACCAACCTCCTCTTGAACCGAACCGACAGCATATATGGAGCACTCTATAGGGTTTTGGTTCACCATCCTCATTAATTGAATGAGAGCTGTGCAGCCTACTCGATCATCTAGGCTCTTGGAAGCAACCCTATCATCCTTCAGGATCGTAAAGCTACTTTTATAAGTGATGGGATCACCTACTTCAACCCCCATCTCACGTACCTTAACATCGCTTTCCGCTCCTATATCGATCCATAAATCTTTAATCTCAACCCGTTTAGCCTTTTCCAGCGACCTGAAATGCCCAGATCTAGCTCCTACTACACCCTCAACCATCCCCTTTCTCCCATGAATAATTACAGTGTGTGCTGGAAGTGAGGAAGCATCTATCCAACCGTTAATTTCTGGATGTATGAAGCCCTCACTGTCTATGTATTGCACGATCAGGCTTACCTCATCCATGTGGGAGCACAACAATATTTTTGGGCAGTCTTTCCCTACACCTTCCTTATAGGCTATGAGGTTTCCTAGAGCATCAACCTCCAATGAATCCACAAAACTTCTCAATTCATCAATCAGTATGTTTCTGGCTTCACCCTCAAACCCTGAAGGTGCATGAGCCTCACATAATCTTCTGAGAATCTTCCGAGTTTCAGTTTTATCTACATTCAAGAGGTTTTTCTCCTTTCAGTCTACAGGGTGGATTTTGTGAAGGATAAATCCTTAACGAGAGCGTATGGAGTATAGGTTGGTACGTCCACTTCCCACCACTTAACCCATTTAGATTCTCTACTCAATCCTGCTAAGTTTTGGAAGATTCTGAGGAGATTATCGCTGATTCTGAGCTCCCTTATAGATTTAGATATTTCTCCATGCTTAATGAGGAATAAGCCGTCCCTAGGTATCGTGGAGAAGTCACCTGTCCTGTAGTTTTGGTATCTGAGGTACCACACGTTAGTTACGTAGATTCCCTCATCAACCTGTGAGATTAGATCTTGAACTGAAGAGTCGCCAGACTTCACGATTAGGTTCCATGGTGTAGGTACAATGTAACCAGCGTTAGATGTTGAATTCACATTGAACTTTTTAGCTGTTAAGCTGTTATGTAGATAAGTCTTCAAGACACCGTTCTCAACTATCACATTTCTTTTTGTCGGGAGACCCTCATCATCGAATGCTCTAGCTCCATAAGACCCCACAACAGTGGGATCATCTAAAAGAGTGAACATTTCAGATGCTACTTTCGAGCCTAACTTATCGATAAGGAATGACTGACCAGTATCGATATAGAAAGCGGAAGAAAGAATGCCTACCTGGTTAACTAGATCAGAGAAGACTAAAGGACCCAAAATGGCATCATATCTTCCAGCTTCACCTTTAATGGGATTTGAAGCCATATATGCGATCTCACCAGCCTCCCTTCCAGCCTCTTTGGGTTGGAAGCCGCGGGTGTCCTGTGCGATTGAGACTGAATGGCCTGACGCAACTTCAGAAGCGAATGCTCTAATTGAGATTTCAAGTTGTGAAGCCGTCTGCTCCGCATGAACATTTCCTGAAGTTGCCAAGTACACTTTGCTATTGGAGGCTATTAGGGAGCCAGCTACCTTCTGAATCTTATACTCGAAAGCTCCATTAACAGCCTCCTCAATATAGCTTACAAGATTTTCAGGTTCAAGCTTTAAGGCTGTAGGTTTCAGGAGTTGCGCGTCGTACTCGAAGGGGCCGGAAGGCAAAGGTGCGTAGATGTCTGCTGGTGGGATTAGTTTAGCGGTCTTGATCGTATTCTTAATAGCTTTATTTACGGACTCCTCACTCAACTCATTGATTACGGTGTGAGCTCTATGATTCTTTATCATTAGGAAGATAGATGCAATATTTTCACGGTAACTCTTCGAGATTGAAATGTCGTTATTAGCGAATCGTATCATCACTCTGTCAGTTTCAATCACCATAGCCGCTACATCAGTGGCTCCCTCACTCAACCCTTTATCTACAATGAAGTCGGGAATCTCTTCTAACTCCAAAATCACACCCCTCCTAAACCTTAACCCTCCTTAATCTTATGTGTGGCCCCCCAGTCCACACGGGAATTCCCTGCATCGGGTCTCCTTTACCGCAGAACGCTGATTGGAATTCTAAGTCTTTACCCACAGCGTCCACGGATGACCATAAACCTATAGTTGTCATCTCCACCACTGGGTTTCTAACTAGATTACCTAGCTTACCATTCTCGATCTTGTATGCTTCAAGCCCAACATACTTTTGGTTGAAGCGACGGTCATCTATATTCCACTCCATAAAGCTCTTTATGTAGATGCCTAACTTAACATCCTCAATAAGCTCATCAAGGCTATAATCTCCAGGCGCCACGTAGGTGTTAGCCATCCTAACTATCGGTTCACGATTGAAGGCTGAAGATCTGGAGGAAGCGTTACTTCTAGTTCCGAATTGAGCCGCCGTCTCTCTATTATGGAGGAACTCGTTTATTATGCCTTCCTTTATGAGGTATCTCTTTCTGGCTTTAACGCCTTCATCGTCGTAAAGATAGAAACCGAAGGATCCGGGTATGGTAGGATCGTCAATAACTGTTACTTTATCTGAGCCTACACGTAACCCGATAGAGTCTCTCTTAAGGTAGGTTTCACCAGCTTGAGCAGCTTCACGCCCCAAGATTCTATCTGCCTCAGCAGGATGCCCAGAAGATTCATGGCAGACTATCCCGACGACCTCTGGACCTAAAATTAAATCTAGAGTTCCTGAGGGCGGATCCGCAGCCTCTAAGACTATTCTAGAGAGGATGGAGGACTCATCACCTAGAAGTTTCGGAATATCCCATTCTTTAATGGCTTCCCAACCTCTAGTTTCGCCTAGACTTACATATCGTTGCGCAGGTATCTTCTGTGGGTGATAGGCGGTTAGTAACGCATAAAAAGATGTTTTAGGCATAGCTGAAAATACGTAGGCGCCATCAGTGTTTATCACCAGTTTGGTGCTGTATGAAAGGTCTAGCGATAACATTCGGGAGGGCAATTTAGCTCCGGACTTTTCAGCTTCTGAAACGCCTAATTTGTCAGCTTCAATCAATTCTTTAAATTTAGATTCCAGATCAATGTCCTCATGCTTTATTTTAGGTTTAACCTCAACACGCTCCCTCTCAAGCTTCTCTTCACTCATTCTAATTTTGGGATTCAATTCATCCTTAACGGCTTTAGCTAGCTTAACAGCCCTCCTAGCAGCCTCCTTTACGGAGTCTCTAGTTAAGATGTTTGTTGAGGCAAATCCCATACTGCCCTTCAAGAGCACCCTTATGCTTACACCTACTCTCCTGATGTTAGAGGCTACTTCTGGATTACCATTCTTCAGAATTAGGGTTTCGTGGGTATCGGATTGGAATCTGCCTTCCGCATAATCAGCTCCAAGATTATTTGCAATTGTTAATCCTAAATTCAGTAGATCCTCCAAGCATCATTCGCTCCATATTTATTTGAGGTTGAGAATTAATCTTAGAAATTTTAGACTTATTACTCTTTCATAAACCGCGGTTCCTGAAGGCATTCCAAAAAGTTAATTTTGCCAGTTTTGCATTAAGTTTGAGTAGGTGATGTAAGGATGAGTTGGGAAAGACCGAGAGTGATGGTTTTTAGTGCTCATGCAGCAGATTTTTGTTCTAGAGCGGGAGGAACAATCCTAAATTATGTTAGAGCTGGATCGAAGGTTCGAGTGATAGATTTGACTTATGGTGAGAGGGGTGAATCCAACTCGCTCTGGATGTCTAGGAAAGATTTAACGATTGAGGAGGTGAAGGCTATCAGGGAGGAGGAGGCTAAGAGGGCGGCTGAAATTCTGGGTGCTGAGATCAGGTTTATGGATTTTGATGATAATCCCATAATAATGAGTAGGGAAAGGTATGAGCTATTAGCAGATGAAATCAGGAATTTTGCTCCCCAGATAGTTCTAACTCATTGGCTTAAGGACCCGTTAAACCCGGACCATGAGGTTACGTCTAAAGCGGTTATTTGGGCATGCGTCAAAGCTACAGATCCGCAGTTAGGTAAACCTATAACTCCAAACCCGGAAATATTCATGTTTGAGCCTTCAGTGCCGACAAATGACCTTTCAGAGTTTAGACCCGACACATATATAGATGTTACAGAGGTCTTTAAGACGAAGCTTCAAGCTTTAAGAGAACTGAAGACTCAGGCTGGGCTACCAACTGTCTATACTCAGTGGGCTAGATTTAGAGCTAGACAGGCAGTGTTGAAGTATGATATTCATGGAACTCCTGGAAAGAGGAAAGTAGAGTACGCTGAGGCTTTCAAGCGGTATACGCCTTGGACAGGTAAGCTGTTTCCATTAAGTCTAAAGGGATGTTAATTACGGAACTTTAAGAGAAAGATCCAATAAACACTGAAATAGATTCGTAACTCTAAACATGATTATTCAGGTTTGAACCATACTCCCTTTTTCTTATTCGGAGATCCCTTACTCTCTTCTTTTAACTCGTCTGGAGGAACCTCTCTTATCAGCGGCTGTCCACCCTCAATGTATATTTTAGCGTTTGGGTATTGCCGCTCAAGTTCACGCTTGAGAGCAGTTACATCTACGTCCTTCCCGACTTTGGCATGAACCTCAGTTCCTGAAGGGCCTTGAGTAACTCTTATGGAGTATCCGCTCTGGAGATAGCTGCCTTCCTCAAACTCTTCGAAAATTCTGTCAAACAGTGAGTCATCGAAGAAAAGATCGAATGGATCTCTCTTCTTCTTTTCCCTCCACATAGTACGCTCCCATTAAATAGAATTTGAACGCTTAAAGATTAATATTTACTGTTTCTTAACCTATCAACTCAACGAGATCGCCTAAGGCTTGGCCTGGAATACCCTTCCTGAAGCGTGCTCTAACAACTCCTTTCTTGCCGTGAAGAGCCACGATCTTACCTATACACTTTCGCTCATTTATAGGCCAAGCAACTTTTCTACCTACTAGATGAGCAGCACCTTGAGCCGTATTAATCCCATTAAATTTCAAGAGGCATTCCTTGGGTCTCTGAGATTTTGGACCTACCCTGTAATTTAGGATTACAGCGCGTGGTCTCTCCATCACGAAACCCCTCCGGAGACATTATTGAAAGTGAAAAAGGAGATATTTAACTATTAAATTGGCTGAGTTTAATGGAATATGACGAGTGTTATGAAGAGAGATAGAGTTGTTACAACATCTGCTATGGAACTCTCAATTGGGATCACGAAGTTGTCTGGGTCTAAACCTCTCTTATGGGTTGATGCAGCCACAGTGAAGGAAATTATAGACATGACTGCAACCGCCATAATGTTCACGATTAAGAGGGTGCTTGTAAGTTTGTAGAGGGAGCTTAAGACGGTATGTTCATACGTGAAGGATGCGATGATAGCGTACATAACGAATATTATTAGTGAGGCTAACCAGGCACCAAACACTTCAATTAGGTGTGATTTAATGCTTAATGGAGAGGAAGGTAATGTGCCTAGAAAGAACTTTGTTGTTGCTGTTGAGCCAATTATGGATCCTACATCACCTACAGTATCAATCAATGCCGGGTACACCATGTATATGTCCCTGCTTCCCTTAATTACTTCACTGATTCGGTTGAGTATGGAGCCGCTGACATTCACTATAATAGCTACAAGAATGATGGTGAGGAAGCATTCCTTTAAGGTTCTAACATATTCTCTCTCCATATAATTCTTGATTAAGATGAAGCATACAGCAATTACGAAAATGAGGCTAAAGAGGCCGAAGAAGAAATACCCTAATTCGGAGAAGAAGGTCTTTAATGTCAATATGTAACATCCGGTAACTAATATGTCGGCCAGTGTAGAGATCGCTGGATATAGAGTTATGTCTGGATCTAAACCTCTCTTGAAGGATAGAACTGAAATCCCGAAGGTTATGGGGGATATCAAGATTATTGATAGAGCCATAGTGGTGATGGTAACGATCAAGATTGCAGAGAGATCATTAATGGTGAGCCCTAGAAAGGCTATGCTGAATGTGGATGCGGTTAGCCCTAAGATTATGCCGCTCTCAAGCGTTAACGTAATGATCGCATAGAATAGAAGATAGAAGTACTTGGTGTTTTTTGGGAATGTAGCCTTAACGGTTCCGATGTGTAGAGCTGTACTTAGTCGACCACTAAAGATTCCTCCTATTGCGCCCCTAACGCTGAGAATTCCTGGAAAAAGTAGAAGCGCCCATGGAGTTATGGAGAATACATCAAGAGAAGAAGCAAGAAATACGCCAGCTACTAGCCCTCCAAAATTGAAGGATAAAGATAGTATCGACTGCCCAAGAGTGTTGAATATACGCCCTATATTGGTGCGGGCGATCATCATTCTCACTTCCATCCATCACTCTCCACCTCCACCATTCAGACACTTTTTTACGGGCTTGTGACCGGACTACATGGCTT
>CAZHYI010000021.1:7038-10907 GCA_964536595.1 uncultured Candidatus Bathyarchaeia archaeon | reverse complement strand
AATCGCTGAAAACCTTCAACCCTTCTCCTCAATATTTCCCTATTAATCATAATCTCTCACTCCCACATCTTCAAATACTATTAACCCATACCCATTTGCTTTTTAATTATTCCCTTCTTTTTATTTCGGAAAGATCGGTTCTAGCCCCTCACTTCTAACAAACAACTCCAGCTCTTCCTCTCTTGTTAAGAGCTTAAATTCTTCTGCAGCATTGCATGCCCACCATAAAAGTTCAGCATGGCCAGGACTCACCGCTGCTGTAACGGGTAATGATAACGTGAAACGCAATGCTAACGATGCCTCTTCAAGGTTCTCTACAGGCATATACCAGCACTTAAGCCATTTCCGCTCTTCCTTTTCCCTCAGCTTCCTTTTGGCAAGCGCCTTCAAAGCGAGTATAGCAATTCCCTTCTCCCTTGCTTTCTTCACTACTTTAACACCGAATCGTCCCTGATACCAGCATACCCAATTTAACGGAAAAAGAATGCTGTCAAACTCAAAACTATCTAGAAGCTTCAATGCAGCCTCTTCAGAATGAGATGAAAACCCCAAATACTTAATCAGACCTTGCTCTCTAGCCTCCACAAGGGCATCAATAACACCGTCCTCGCCCATTATTGTATTTACTTCACCTAATGTATTCACTGCGTGAAGTTGGTAAAGGTCAAAATATTCCGTTCTTAAATGCTTTAATGATCTGTAAAGTTCCTCTTCAACCTCCTTTCTTATACGTTTCAGCGTCTTGCAGGCTAGAAACACGGAGTCCCGATAGGGCTCTAGAGCTGAACCAAGCCGCTCCTCAGCATTCCCATAGCTAGGCGCCACATCAAAATAATTTATGCCCCTATCTATCGCTTCCTTGACGATGCAGCTTGCAGAATCAGGATCTTCATCCTTAACTAAAATACCACCGAATCCTATAACCGAAAGTTTTTCGCTAGTTCTGCCATACTTACGCTTCTCCAATCTACATCCCTTTTAATGTATCTGTGAACTATTAATAAAAAAGAGCTGTGTTAAAGAGGGCTGTCATGAAAACTACATGACGAAAGTGATAGAGCAAGTATGTAAGAACAAAGCTATATTTAAACTAAATCTTTGAATTAATTGTGATGGAATGAAAATGTCGAAAATTCTTATTCTTTATTATAGTCGTACTGGAAATACTGAGAGAATGGTTAACGCAATTGCTGAAGCCATTAAGAAATTTGAGGAAGTAGGAATGGATGTGAAGTATCATGTGGACGCTAAAAACCTCGCTGATTACGATGCAATAATTGTGGGGACACCTACTTATCATCATGACATGGCTTTAACAATAAAGGATATTTTTGAGAACGTCTCCATAAAGAACGTCAATTTAAAGGGTAAACTGGGCACTGCTTTCGGTTCTTATGGTTGGAGTGGAGAAGCTCCAAGACTTGTTCTTGAAATTATGGAGAATAAGTTCGAGATGGAGGTGATTAAACCTCCCCTCCTAATTAAATACACGCCGGATGAGTCGGGACTGGAGAAATGTAAAGAGTTTGGAAGGATGATTGCTGAAAGAGTCATCCAAAAAGATTAAGGAAAGTATAAAGGGAAAGCTGCGATAGGATCTCTACTCTAGCTTTCTGAAGATATCTTTAGATGCTCCACATAGTGGACATACCCAATCCTCAGGTAAAGCCTCAAAAGGAGTTCCAGGCTTTACGCCATGCTCTTCATCTCCAATCTCAGGATCGTATATGTAGCCACAGACTGTGCATTCCCATTTTTCCATTTTTTCAACTCCATAAAAAATCATTGTGTAAAGTTACTTTGTCTACTCTATTTAAATTATTTACTGCAAATTTTCTACAGAAAAACCATTTCAAACAATAAAAAATATTTTTTAACTCCATTTAGCTTCCGTGATTCTTTAAATCTTACAGATCTCTCTGATAGCCTCTATCATTTTGTCGTTGTTTGGGGGGCAGCCTATAACATATCTTCCTCTATCCGCTAATCGTTTTAGGCAAGTGCCCATAATGAGTGGTTCCCCATCAATCTCTTCTGGCGGTTTAGCTTGAGGACCAACCACAATGGTGA
The DNA here is from genome assembly GCA_964536595.1 of uncultured Candidatus Bathyarchaeia archaeon. Lineage (GTDB taxonomy): Archaea > Thermoproteota > Bathyarchaeia > Bathyarchaeales > B24-2 > CAZHYI01. The sequence goes on along the minus strand of CAZHYI010000021.1, from coordinate 8,837 downwards.
GGCCTCGAATCTTTGAGAGCAAACCCATCTGCTTCAAATCATAAAAAACACTACAGATTGTGCCACGACAAGCGCTGCACGCTCCTCTTTCAATTATTTCAACTCCTTCATGTGGCAGTAAACTCATCGGCGGCCTCTTAAAAACACGTTTGACTTTGCTAATAGATTCCCCTACAACTTCAATATATGTATGGTCAAAGCTGAGAAGCCCTTGCTCTGAAGCTAACCGCAAATACTCAATCTCTTCTGGAGGGAATCCCATGACTCTGGCACCGACCACATCTAGGCTGTAGACATCGGTACTTGCCAAGACAGTGTCCATCTCAATGATGTCGCCGAAGGCGGGGCCAAATCCTTCCATTGCGTGGATAGCGTCAACAACTGTAAGGTTGAGGTGAACAGCCTTATTGAGGTCTACAATAGCCTTTGCTAACCCAACGCGGTGGAAGAGGCGCTTTTGAGGTTTAGGTAGAATGCCCTTCAAGTTCTTCATCCCTAACGTCATCAACATTTGGTCATGAGTCTTCATTACTGGGATGTTCACTCGGACATCAGCCTCCCAGAAGCGCCTAGATATGGAGACGCTGCCTAGAATGAGGGGGTTAGGTACCTCTACTTCTACTAGATCATCCTTATCCACATTTACCACTTCCGCACCATTTCTCTCTGCAACTTCCTGTATACCGCTCAACTTGAAAGCCTCATCAGTGGGTGAGAAGTAACCTGCACCTTCCACAACCAAAACTTCTTCCGCACCAGCTTCGAAGGAGAGTTTAATGAGGGCCTCAACGACTCTAGGGTCGGTTGTTACACCTCTTCCTGAAAGCTTTCCGGTCACGATGTTCGGTTTCAACGCTACTATGCGTCCATTCCCGACTATTTCATTCATTCCGCCGACAAGATCTATAGCTCTCTTAACCATTTTGAATATAGTTGCTGTGTTGGCCGACTTAGGCCCCTTCACAATAGATACTCTAGGCATCCCTTTATCATTTTTTGAAGGATATTAATAGTTTTTATAGTAATCTCTGATTCCTGTGACTTTAGATCCAGAATGCTTCGAAGCATTCCGTTTTTAAGTGAAAACAATAATATTTTACTCTACCTCTCTCTATAATTCTGAGGGGAATTGTCTAACTGTGAGATCAGCCTTATTGTTAAGACGCCGTTAGGCTTAGAAAAGATAGTGGCTACAAGAATTGAGGAGTTAGGTTTCAAGTGTGAAGTTAAACCTAAGCCTCAAGGTTACCCTGGATTAGTCATTGTGCAGTCACTCTCAGAACCTGAAAAGTTTGAGTTGGGAAGCGAGATCAAAAAGGAAATACCTGAAGCTGAAAGGGTACTCGTCTCAATGGATTGTGTCGAAGCAAAGCTGCAAAAAATTGTTGATGCAGCCGTAAAGATAGCTATGGAAACTATGAGTGGTGAGCGTAGTTTTGCTGTTAGAACCGTGAGGAGAGGCTCTCATCCATACACAAGTGTTGATGTGAACCGTGCTGTAGGCTCCGGTATAGTAGCTGCTCTAGACGCACCTGTAGATCTGAGCTGTCCCGACAAGATAGTTTGGGTCGAGATAATAGGTAATTCAGCGGCTATCGGGATCTGTGAAGGAAGTGAAGTTTGGAGGAAGCTTACTCCTGAAAAGGCTGAGGTCAGAAGGTTCTTCTCTAAAGTCTCTGTGGTTCAGATGCCCTATCTTGGATCTAGAAGTGCAGTGAGAACTATGGGTGTTCGGGTTGGTAGAGCTGTCCAGATGTTTGAGGTTGGAGAGTTAGTGGTGGGAATTTTGGGTTCGCCTA
>CAZHYI010000021.1:0-6938 GCA_964536595.1 uncultured Candidatus Bathyarchaeia archaeon | reverse complement strand
GCTGTCCAGATGTTTGAGGTTGGAGAGTTAGTGGTGGGAATTTTGGGTTCGCCTAAAGCTAGGGAGCTAAGCTGGTTTATAGAGAGCTTGATTGAGGGTATAGCGTCCAGATATAATATTCAGACTAAGACTTACGCCCATAAGCCTAGAAGAGTCGAGGTTCTAGTTCAAGATATTTATCAATTGGTTAGAGATAGGAGAGATGAGCCTAAAATAGTGTTTGAGCCTGAAGGTCAAGTCTTCCCTAAGGTGGCTGATAAACTGGCTGAATACTTCCTATCTGATACGAGAAGGGTGAACCTACTTTTTGGATCGAGGGAAGGAATACCTAAAGGGATCTTCCGATTCGCCGATCTAGTGGTGGATTTATGTCCTGGAATAACTTTATCGACTGAATACGCTGCCTCCTCAGCTTTGATAGGGATCGCCTACAAACTAGAGGAAAGATTGCTTAGAGAGAAAGAATAGAAGAGAGGTTTAGAGTTTAAAGCCTTTCTCTTCAAGCTGCTCTTTATTAACAAGGTTCTTTGGAACTTCACCCCTAACTATCCTAACCACCTCTTCACTAACTGTTAGAGATACAGCGTCCAAGGCTTCCTTTGACCCGCCAGCAGAGTGCGGCGTAACAACCACATTATTGAACTTCAATAGAGGATTATCGAGGTTTATAGGCTCCTTCTCAAACACATCTAATCCTGCACCCGCTATCTTCCCCTCCTCCAAGGCCCTTATAAGGGCAGACTCAACTATAACGGGGCCTCTAGAGGCGTTTATGATGTATGCTGTAGGCTTCATGAGATCGAACTCCTCATCACCGATTAATCCTCTAGTCTCATCACTCAATACGCAGTGAAGAGTCACTATGTCAGAGCTTTTAAGGAGATCCCTCAATCCCACAGATTTACCGCCAGCCTTCTCAATTTTCTCTGGAGGAACGTAGGGATCATAAGCTAAAATCTTCATTCCGAAGCCACGTGCTATTCTAGCTACTCTTGAGCCTATATTCCCGAACCCTATTATACCAATTGTTTTTCCGTAAAGGTCTTGGGACACGATCCATTCTGGCAGGCCTACCTCTTCCCTACTGACCCATTTACCTTCCCTAATGAACCTGTCAGCCCTCAAAATCCTCCTAGTTAAGGCGAGAATCAGGCCAAATGTATGTTCAGCAACAGACTCTGAGTTCGCTCCTTGCGCGTTAGCTACATATATGCCTCTTTCCGAGGCGGCATCAACATCTATATGGTCATAACCAACCCCATAGGTCACTATACCCCTTAGGCTTCCAGAAGCATCCATGATTTGGCCAGTTATGGGGAAGTACTCTGACACTATTACATAGGCGTCTCGTTGATGTAGAAGCTTCACTAACTCATCCACGGATTTACATTCAGACCATACGATCTCCCCTACATCTGAAATAAGCTTCAATGCTTCATCAGTCATGTACACGTGGTCAGCGAAGACTATGGATGGCTTACTTCTCTTATTGTGCTCCATTAATAATCCTCCATTAACTTCAAGAATTTAGAGTAATCAGTGAACTGTTATAACTGTTTTGAAGCTACCAGTATAGGATGTTCCCCCAATAAACTCCCCAAGCATTTACCAGTATGCAGTAGATTATGCAAGCCAATCTTAATGGCGTAATCCTATTCCTGAAGGCTTTAGTGAGTAGAACCATGAGGAATGGCGTAAAGTCCAGACTGAACCTATAGCCGAACTGAACCCAACCATGATTGAAATACATTAAGCTTGCGGTGGATATAGCTAAAACAGATATCCAGCACCCAACCGTAAGCGGATCTTTATCTCTAGCTCTTAATGCGTAAAGAAAGACTGGCGTCACAAGTAACAGGCTCATCCCGTATGGTGAAGGCTTGAAATAGGGGAAGGTTAACGGCATATTTGGGAACCGACCAATAATTTCAGGTCCCTTAAGCAGCATGATGTATATTCCTGAAGGAATCCAGTTTATGTCGAACATGCCATACCTTTCAGCTGCTTCAGGCTTATATTCCGCATAGAGCATGTTATATGTAGAGTCGAATATTGAGCCTAGCCTCACATAGTTATATAGGCAGTACAGCGAAACTATGAGTGCTAAAGCAGCAAGAAACTTTATGGAACCTTTAAGCTTGCCCCTCCCCTTCTTAAGTAGGACCATAAGGAATAGGGGCGTAGAGAGTATCGTTAATTGCCTACTGAGGAAGGCTGCTCCAAGCAGTACACCCATTATTAATGGTCTACTTCTGCCTGAAAGCTCTAGGAGAGCCAGTAAAGTGAAGAAGACAGCCACTATATGGGCGTAAAACCATGTGGTTCCTATCATGGACGCATACCAATGGACTGTTCCGAAACCTAGAAGAATGGTTAGTGACAAAGCAACGTGAAGGTTGCATTTTAATCTTCTGAAGAGCTTGTAGGCTAAAACTAGATTTATTGCTCCGATGAGTTGAGTCATGAACTCTTGGTTAGCGTTGAGTCCAGAAAATAGAGTCCATGGAATGAGTAGAATAGCTGGCATGGGTGGGAAGGGTATGTACGCCTTACCGTTCACGTAGACTATGTCTGAATTGTATAGTGGGTACTTCCATAACTCACCTTCCAAGTTTAATCTTCCATGAATGAGGGCGTCCGCTAAATAGACATAATGGTTATACCAACCAATATGGTTAAGGTTCGATAAGTGGTAGGCAAATAAGGTGAATATGAAGATTAAGATTTCTATGCGGTACCTACGAATTAATCTCCATGTTAAACTATGAATCTTAATCTCAAGAACCTTCAATTTAGAGCTTGTTTGGCTCCCTGAAGGCCCATTTAACTCCGACGCCATAATAACCATTTAATTCAACATCAAGATTTTAGGTTTATCCTTCAGATATGCTGAAAATAACTGTTTATAAAAACATATTAAAAACTGAAAATATATCTATTTAAATTTTAAAATTAAATTAAAATTTTCAATTTTAAATACAAAAATCTTATATTTGTGTTCCCTATTAGCTAGAGTTGTGTGATTAGGGTGAGAGAAAATTTGAACCCTCAAAGTGATGATGAACTAAAGACTGAAATTTTAGCTAAATGCAAGGAAAACAAAGTTAGAACGGTAATTCTCAGGTTTGTAGATATTTTGGGTATGCCTAAAGCCATCACTATACCAGTTGAGATATTAGAGGATGCCCTTGAGGATGGTATCGGTTTTGATGGTTCCTCAATTGAAGGTTTCGTTAGGATTTTTGAGAGTGACCTTGTTGCTAAGCCTGATCCAGCAACATTTAAGATTATACCGTGGAGTGACCCGGAAAAGAAGGAAGCCCTTATAGTTTGTGATATATATCGGCCTGGAGGTAAACCTTTCGAGGGCGATCCTCGATACATCCTTAAGAGGGCTCTTAAAGAGCTGGAGAGTATGGGCTACATATTTAATGTTGGCCCAGAAATAGAGTTTTTCCTATTAAAGGCTAATGAGAAGCCTGAAGTTGCACATACACCCCATGATGTAGGAGGGTACTTCGACTTTACACCTCTAGATAAAGCATCAAGCTTCAGGAATGACGTAACATTCGTGCTGCAGGAGATGGGTATGAATATAGAGGCGAGTCACCATGAAGTTGCTCCTGGACAGCACGAAATAGACTTTGAATTCGCTGATGCATTAACAACGGCTGATAATGTGATCACTTACAAGAATGCTGTTAAGTCGATCGCTCTTAAATATGGGATTTTTGCAACTTTTATGCCTAAACCCTTCTTCCAAATTAATGGTTCTGGAATGCATACCCATCAAAGCCTCTTTGAGATTAAGAGTGGTAAGAATGCGTTCTTCGACCCTAACGATAAGTATAATCTCTCTGAATTGGCATACCACTTTATTGGGGGACAACTCAAGAATATAAGAGCTATGTCTGCTATTCTCTCACCCACTGTTAATTCTTATAAACGATTAGTACCAGGTTATGAGGCTCCAACATACATATGTTGGGGTAGAAGGAATAGATCCGCTCTAATCAGAGTTCCAGAGTACTTTGTGGGTAAAGAGAAGGCTATGAGGGTGGAGCTTAGATGTCCTGACCCCTCCTGTAATCCATACTTAGCCTTCGCTGTTATGTTGAAGGCTGGGCTGGACGGAATAAAAAACCGTATTGAACCTCCAGACCCGATAGAGGAGGACGTATATGAGTTTGATGATGTTAAGCTAAGTAAACTCTACATACACACATTACCCGCCTCTCTAGGAGAGGCTTTGGAGGAGATGAAGAAGAGTAACATCATAAAGGAGACGCTTGGAGAATACACCTTTAAGAAGTATATTGAGGCGAAGAGTAAAGAATGGAATGAATATAGGATTCAGATCACAAGGTGGGAGCTAGAGCAGTACTTATACCTCTAGAGCCTTCATGTGTAAGTAGATGCTTAACCGTGAATACTGAAGCAGTACTTATCTTAGATTTCGGTGAACAATACATGCGCCTTGTCGCTAGAAGAATTAGAGGGCTCTATGTTTATTCTGAGATTGTACATGTGATATTTCACCTTTCGAGATTGAGAATTTAAGGGATAAATTTGAGGTTAAGGGTCTAATACTGTCTGGTGGGCCATCGAGCATCTATGCTGAGGGAGCACCCACCATACATAAGGGGTTGCTTAAGCTTAATTTACCGATTTTAGGGATATGTTACGGCCACCAATTACTGGCTACTCTATTTGGCTGTAAGGTTAGGCGGGGAGAGAAGCAGGAGTATGGAGTGGCTATAGTAGATATTTTGAAGCCTATAGGCATACTTAAGGGCTTAGAGAAGCAGGAGAAGGTCTGGATGAGTCATGGTGATGTAGTAGCTGAAGCCTCTGAAGAGGTGATGGTTACTGCAAGTACGCCATACTGCCCTATAGCGGCCTTTCAGCATAAGAGTAAACCGATTTATGGCCTTCAGTGGCATCCTGAAGTTACACACACCGTTAAGGGGATGACTATGCTGAGAAACTTCGTTTTTGATGTTTGCCGTTGTCGTGGAGGCTGGAGGGCTGAGAACCTAATAAATGAATGCATATCCGAAATCAAAAATGCTGTTAGGGATGGGAAGGCAATAATCGCCTTAAGCGGAGGTATAGACTCAGGAACCGCAGCTGTCCTAGCGGCAAAAGCTTTAGGTGATAGATTAACGGCTATATTCGTTGATCATGGTTTTATGCGGATAGGCGAAGCCCAATCTGTCAAGGAGGCCTTCAAAAAGTTAGGTGTGAATGTAACCGTTGTAGATGCTAAAGAGCGCTTCTTAAAGGCTATTGCTGGTGTGACCGATCTTGAAGAGAAGAGGAGGATTATAGGGAGGGAGTTTATTCGTGTCTTTGAGGAGGAAGCTAGAAAAGTTGGGGCTCAATACCTCATTCAGGGAACCATTTATCCGGATAGAATAGAGTCGGGCTTTAGGAGGCACTCAGATAAGATTAAGACTCACCATAATGTGGCTGGATTACCGATTGAGATTGAGTTTAAGGGCATAATTGAGCCCTTAAGGAATCTATATAAGGATGAGGTAAGAATGCTAGCTAAAGAGCTTGGCATGCCCGACGAGTTGGTTTGGAGGCAGCCCTTCCCAGGTCCAGGACTTGCAGTTAGAATAGTTGGTGAAGTTACTAAAAAGAAACTTGAGGTTCTCAGGAAGGCTGACAAGATAGTTTCTGAGGAGGTGGAGGCTGCAGGTTTAAACAGAACCCTATGGCAGTACTTCGCTGTTTTAACGAATACAAGAACGACTGGAGTTAAGGGTGACGCTAGAACCTACGGGCTCACAGTGGCTATTCGAATAGTTAAGAGTAAAGAGGCTATGACCGCTGAGTTTGCGCGTGTCCCTTATGAGCTGTTAGAGAAAATATCAACCAGAATAGTTAATGAGATACCCGAAGTTAATAGGGTTGTCTATGACATAACCCATAAGCCTCCAGCAACTATAGAGTGGGAGTAGATATGAGGGCTGCAATAATAGATTATGGGATGGGAAACATAAGGAGCGTATTCAACGCCTTAAAGTATGTTGGTTTCAAGCCTGTTATAACTGAGAAGCCTCAAGAAGCTTATGGCGATATTCTCATAATTCCTGGGGTTGGAGGCTTCGGAGACGGCATCAAGAATATTGAGCCCTTCAAGAACGCAATTCTGGAGCATGTCGATTCTGGAAAGCCGTTACTAGGCATATGTTTAGGCCTTCAAATGCTGTTTGAAGAGTCTGAGGAGGACCCTGGAAAAGCTGGACTTGGACTCATGAAGGGTAAAATTGTCAAGATAAGAACAAAATATAAGCTTCCTCATATAGGATGGAACCGTGTCCACATCAGAAGGGAGGAGTGCCCCCTCCTTAAGGGCTTAGAAGACGGTTACGCATACTTCGTTCACTCATACCATGCCGCCCCAAATGAGAATGTTGTAGCTGCTATAACCGATTATGGCTGTGAAGTAACAGCTGCTGTTTGGAAGGGAAACCTTTATGGATTACAGTTCCATCCTGAAAGGAGCGGTAGGTTTGGGCTGGAAATATTAAAGAATCTACTCAGGCTCGATAAGAATGTTAACTCGTAGAATAATCCCATGCCTAGACTGTGACCTAACTTTTCCTCAAGGTAGAGTTGTTAAGGGTATAGAGTTTAAACAGATAAGGTATGCTGGTATACCTTGGGTGCTCGCTGAGAAGTACTATCGGGACGGTGCTGACGAGATAGTCTTTCTGGATATCACTGCGAGCCATGAGCGTAGGGGAACAATGGTTGAGGTTGTTGAGAAGACCGCCGAAAGAGTATTCATACCAATAACCGTTGGTGGGGGAATAAGGACTATTGAAGATGCTAGGAAGGTCTTCAAGGCAGGAGCGGATAAAGTATCAATAAATACTGCAGCCATTGAAAACCCAAAGCTCATAAATGAGCTGTCCAAGTATTTC
>CAZHYI010000020.1:0-10995 GCA_964536595.1 uncultured Candidatus Bathyarchaeia archaeon | reverse complement strand
CATCGCTCCTTTAAGTGAAAAGTATAGGAAAGAGATCATTAGGTATTATGAGTCCTTCACCTTCAATCTTGATGTACCCTATAACTGGTACAGTTTTGATGAGTATCTATGTAGACTGGAGGAGTTGAATCCAGGGGTTAATGTGTGGCCGCAGATAGGTCACTGCACATTGAGAGCTACTGTTATGGGTTATGAGGGTAGGGCAGCGACGAGTAGGGAGCTTGAAGAGATGAAGGGTCTCCTGAAGAGCGCTATGGAGGCTGGTACTCCAGCTTTCTCTACTGGATGGTACGCTCCAGCCTACTGGGCTGAGACAAGTGAGTTGATTGAGCTTGCGAAGATAGTTTCGAAGTTTGGCGGTATATTCACTATTCACTTGAGGAGGGCTGGCTTTCAGGAGGCTGTTGAGGTTGGTAGGGGGGCGGATATACCGGTTGAGGTGGCGCATTATAATGGTGAGGGAGTTCCTGAAGCTAGGGCTGAAGGGCTAGACATTACGTATGATGCATATCCCTACAATGCTTCATCAAGCCTTCTGGGTCATATATTGCCCTTCTGGGTTTATGAGGGTGGGGTGGACGTTATGCTTGAGAAGATTAGTGATGGTAAAGTTCGGGATAAGATTAGGCGGGAGCTTAAGGATTTCGAGTGGAATAAGGCGTTCATAGCTTATTTGCCCAGTAAGGATAGTGAAAAGTATGTTGGTAGGTCGGTGGGTGAAATAGCTGAATCTGAGAAGGCTGATCCTGCAGATGTGCTCTGTGATATTCTTCTTGAGAATGATGGTACAGGGCTTTATGTGTATAGGGATAGGCGTAATGAGGCTTATGTTTTTAGGACTTTGAGGGATCCGAACCAGTTCGTTATGTCTGACGGTTGGGGTTTTGCGCCTTACGAGCCATACAACATTGGTAAGCCCCACCCGAGATGTTACGGTGCCTTCCCGAGGGTTCTTGGCTGGTACGTTAGGGAGTGCGAAATAATACCGTTGCAGGAGGCGATTCGTAAGATGACTTCTGGTCCCGCCTTAAAGATGGGGATAAGGGATAGAGGCTTGTTAAGGGAGGGCTTCTGGGCAGACATAACGATCTTTAATCCAGAAACAATAATTGATAGGGCTACATTTGATGATCCGCACCGATACCCAATTGGCATAGAGTATGTGATACTGAACGGTCAGTTAGTTATAGATGAGGGTGAACATACGGGTGTTAGGGCAGGTAAAGTTCTAAGGAGAACCTAATTTTATCCTTCTTCGCTGGTTGATTCGTACTCTTCAGATAGGAGTTTAAAAGCCACCATTAACTTCTCGGCTCGGCTGGGGTTCCGGGTCTTCTTAGCCTTAAGTATCTCAGAAGCTAAATAGGAGAGAACATCCTTAATTTTCTTCCTAATTTCAGGATCCATCTTCTCTCCACGAAACCCAAAAAATAAATACTGTGGAAACACTCTTTTAACTTTCCCTACATCCCGAAGATATTCATACATTTACATTTTAAAGTACAAAATTTCTTTTTTAGAGTATCAAAAATGAATGGGAAAGGATTTTAGTTGCATAGAATTGGAAATTTACTTAATTATGAGGGATGGCTGTAATCGCTATATTTCGCCTTCACTTAGACCTAAGATGTTCTATTCCGTCTTTTCTGACTCTCCTACTTTGAAGCCTGCTAGTTTCTCCATAGCGATTATTGCTGCTTGCGTTCCTTTACTACCTAGTCCGGCAGCCTCTACAGCCCTGAACATCTGATTTACCAGTGCTGTTCCTGGCAATGGAAGGTTCAGTTGGGAGGCAAATGTTAACGCTAACCGCAGATCCTTCTGTTGGTGGCTCATCTTGAATCCTGGCTCAAAGTCACGCTTAACCATCTTTGGGCCTAGGTTGGATAGCATCCATGAGCCTGCTGCTCCAGCGGTGACTACGCTTAGTAGCTTCTCAAGGTCAAGTCCCGCCTTAGCTCCAAGAATCAGTCCTTCACATACTGCTTGGATGTTTAGTGCACATATAACTTGGTTGCAGAGTTTGGTTGTCTGCCCCATACCATTAGTTCCCATGTAGGTTATTCGTTTCCCCAAAACCTCGAATATGGGTAGGCACTCCTTGAAGACTTCTTCGGAACCGCCGACCATTATGGAGAGGGTTCCCTGTTTAGCGCCTATGTCTCCTCCACTTACGGGTGCATCAAGCATCTCTACACCTTTTTCTCTCAGTTTTTCAGCTATCTTCCTAGTTACAGCTGGCGATATGGTGCTCATATCTATGACTATAAGTCCTGGATGCGCTCCCTCAATAACTCCTGAGGGTCCAAGAATGACTTCCTCAACATCGGGTGAGTCAGCAACCATCGTTATAACCACATCAGACTTCTCCGCTACATCTTTAGGCGACTCCCCAGCCGCAGCACCCATCTCGACTAGAGGCTTCATTTTACTTCTTGTTCTGTTCCACACGGTTAGGGGATATCCTGCCTTCAGGAGGTTCGTTGCCATAGGTCTCCCCATAACCCCTAAACCTATAAAACCTATCCTCTTCTTCACTTTAAACACCAACCTAAACTCTACATTTTGAGATTTATAAAATTGCCCTTTTATCAACTTATGGTTGGAGGTTTAGGAGTGGATACAGAGCCAATGCATTGTTGAATATGTGTGCTGTAATGACTAATGGTAGGGACTTTGTCTTCTCATAGGCGTAAGTTAGGATTATGCCTATCACAAGTATCTCTATAAAGACTGGTATGTCAAGATGCATAACTGCAAAGAAGAGGGCGCTAATGAATATTCCCATTCTGGTTCCGAATCTAGATTTAAAGGCTAAGTAGGCGAAACCCCGGAAATAGAGCTCCTCTATGATTGGGGCGATCAACGCTCCGAAAATGAGTAGTGGAGGAAGGAGCTCCGGCATCTCGGTGAGCTCCATAAGTGACTCCTGAATCATGCTTGAACCGAAGAGAGGCTCAGTTAGATAGCTCATAGCGGCGCTAACAATCAGTAATGCGGCTCCAAGCAAGATGCCCGCTACAACATATTTCAGTTTCACTATTGTTAATCCAACATCCCTGAAGCTGCAGCCTCGCCTCTTCAAGTAGTAAGCTGTGAATATTAGGAGTAGGATGTGGAATGAGGATAGGATTAGGAAGAAGGGTGTCTCGACACCGATTATTCCGATGACTGGGATGAATAGGAGTGATAATAGAATTATTAGGGCGACGCATGAGATGAAGGAGAGGGCTAGAACCTTAAATACGTCCCCAACACTCCACCTAACACCCAACATTACTGAGAATCGACACCCCCTATCTACAGTTTCGTACTAGAAGTTATGAAGCATCACTCCTCTTAGGTTTTACCCCTAACAGCTAACTAAACGCTATATGCTAGAATGACTTTGGGCGGATCAACTGTAAAAAAATTTAAGTTTAAGTTCGCTAAACTTTTCATCTTAGCGGGGGTACCCGAGCCAGGTCTAAATAGTGGGGCTACACCCCCTAAGATAAGGGGGAGGACTTAAGATCCTCTGGCGTAGGCCTTCGTGGGTTCAAATCCCACCCCCCGCACCATTTTACCGATAAATTTTGAATACTACCTCGGCCATTTCTTTTTTGACGCGCAGGCGCCCTAAAGGTTCCTCAGACATACAAAGTTTGAGAGAGAAGTGAAGCTCTCTTCATCGCTATAACACACTTGGAAGGCTCGGTAGAAATGGAGTCTACAATCCAATCGTAAAATACTCTCGACAGTTGTGATTCCACAATCTAGACACGCTCAGAGTGAAAGATCGACTTCAACTGGATTCCTTATTATTGAGTTTACACTTATAATATAGAGTAGAGCGGAATGTGTAACAAATATACGATTAAAATGTATGTTTACCATAAAAGGCAATGTGACCCTAAGCGATGTACAGCTCTAAAGCTGAAACGTCACGGTATAGTTAGAGTTGTTTATCGCCTATCCGATCTTCCAAGAGGAGCTATTATTCTAAATCCATACTCTATGAAGGCGTTCTCCCCAGCAGATAAAGACACAGTTTTAAAGTTTGGTTTAGTGGCTATCGATTGTAGTTGGGTGCATGCTGAAAAAGTTTTCAAGAGGAGAAATCGAGTTAAGTCTCGCTGCTTACCGTATTTGGTGGCAGCTAACCCAACAAATTATGGTGTACCAACTAAGCTGAGTACGGTTGAGGCTTTAGCTTCAGCCCTATACATTATAGGCTGCGAGGAGGAGGCGGAGAGGCTTCTCTCTATATTTAAGTGGGGTTTAGGTTTCCTAACCCTTAATGAGCAGCTACTTAAGGAGTACCAGAAAACTAAGGACAGTAAAGAGGTAATCGAAGTGCAATTAAAGTACCTATAACAATCATTAATTCGAGGCTTGCGTATCTTCAACATATTACAGAGGAGGCGAATTAAGTTACAATCTTCTGTAACTCACCATTCTCTGCAGCATACTTTATCTCCAACATAGGCAGATCCATGGGAGCAGCTACTCTTTCACAGCCATACTTCTCTAGAAACGCTTTATGTTTTAGTGTTAGCCTACGCATCTCTGGGGATGTTGGACCAACACATGGGCAGCCGGGGATCCTCGGACTAACATCAAAAACGTAAAATGCCAGTCTCTTCTGTTCGGGATCGTCTGAATCATATGCGACTGCTCCCTGGAGGGCGAAGAGCCCTATCACGCCAGGCGGATACTCTTTTTCGCAGATGCGTCTAAACTTCTCTGCAGCCTGGTAGACCAATGGTTTTTTGGATTCTCTCATTGTTAGGCCGTAATGCCCTATCTCTTCATTTTTGATGGGTACGTTTATGGATAGTTGGTCCTTTGCCGGTAGACTAAGTATGCCATGTAGGTTAGTCTGTTTTCTATCATCAAAACCTAAGAAGTCGAAGTCGCTGAAGGTTTCCTTTAGGGCCCAACCTTGAAAGTTAGCGTTAAACTTCTGCCCCAACACATATTCCTCTATCCTCGCCTTCTTCAAACCCTCCTCGTCTATAACCTCTTTTTGTATTAGCTCCTCCGCCTTCCTGTAATACTCTTCTGGAGAAGAGGCATAGAAGAAAGCTCTTTCAAGAGGCTTCTTCTTCTGCTGCACCTTCACTATTGCTAGACGATCTATCTCTTCTGGACTGCTAAACTTTTTGGGTATTTTTATTCCTGCTCTTTCCAGTAGCCAGTACTGGTTTCTCTCCTCAGTTCGCTCTTCCGCTCTAAGCATCATTCTGTTCCCATAAAGGGGAATTCTGAATCTGTTCTCTATATTGTCATATCCCACATATACGGAGAAGGATCTGTTTGGGATGAATACAGTGTTGAGTTCCCTCAGTTTTTCTTGAACCTCTTCATTTATTAGGTCGGAAAATCGCTCTAGGGTAATTATGTGATCGTATAGATGCCTATTGTACTTTGCGTATAGGGCTTCCCTCCCTTTCTGGCAGATAACGACAGTCGGCAATCCTAGCGATTTAGCTGAAACTCCAACCTCCTCAGCTGAGTGAGAGCCTAAAACCCCTACAGTTATAGAATCTGTCTCATATGAGGAGACTAACTTCTGAATCTCTTCCCTCTTTATCACCAATTCAATACACCTCTAACTAAATTTTTCTCCATCCATAAAATTTTATTTTAAGAGCATTTAATAGATGATTCTTTCTAATTCATTTCTTTCAATTCCACATTTTATTTCTCTAGCTATTCTTCGACCCATATACATTCTTTCGCCGTACTTTAGGTAAGCGTAAGGTGAAGTGCCTATTCCTACGTTGCTTCCTGCAACGATCCTTGCCGATATCTCGAATGTGAATATTTCGGGTTTGTCTGTAATTACTACCTCAAGGCAGAAGGGTCCTATTATTCCTGGCGGCGCTATATTTTCCGATACCTTCACAACATTATCTCCCATCCTTAACACTTCAGGGAGTAGAGACTCACGCAGCGTTATTGGTATGTTACCGATTATCGTATATGTCGGGTTCAGGTTGATTTGGAGCTGCTCAGTCGCTGGTATCCGTCCAATGCTGTCCACAGTTGATTCGTATCGCTTATCCATTCCTAGTAGCTCAACATCATCTTGAAGAAGTGAACGGAAATACTGGAAGTAGGCGTTCACTCCCACAATATATTCTTGAAGGAATATCCTTTCTACGTCTTCTCTTTTTAGACGGCCGTTTCTGATCATCCTTTCAGTCTTCTCTTTAAAATCCTCCGGTGAACTTGCAAGGAAGTATCCTTTTCCTCCTTTAGCGCCAGGAAACTTAGCAATAACTAATCTATCTATATTTTCTGGACCCTTGATTATTTTAGGTAGGGTTAAGCCTGCCTTTTGAAGCCAGAGCCTCTGCTTTTCGCGATCGATCTCCCAGCTTAAGAGTCTCCTGTTACCAAACATCGGCACATATAACTCATTCAGAATGTCATCCATGCTTAAGTAAGCGTTAAATGACCCATGCGGAATGAGAACCACATTTAATTTTCTAAGCTGCTCTTGCACATCCTCATCTAAAAGATTGGTGAAACTATCAACCAAAATAATTTCGTCTGCTAAGGGGAACTTACGATACATAATCTCGTCCTTCTTCCGGCATACACATACGGTTTTAAGGCCTTCTTCCTTTGCGCCTTTAAATATGTTTAGGGCGGAGTGGGAGCCTAAAGTGCCCACCGCAATTCTGTCTTTTCTGTAACCCTTCACTATAACTTCTATATCCTCTTTCTCTATCATACTACATTTCCTCATACAGATGCACGGAATTTCCCTATCCAGATCGGTTTAATCATGAACTTTACCTCCTCTTTAATTTTCTCTCTATAACGGCAGTTTAAGAGTAAATCGTGAGAGGAATGAAAAAAGAAGATGTGGTTTTATCTCCAGCGTAGAATTTTTCTGTTGTAGAATACTTCTGGCAGAATCAGGAAGCCAGATAATGAAAAGGGTATAACGAGGGCCCAATCTTGCAGTGTTAAGGGAGCAGTTTCGAATAGTCCTATGTAAGGTATTATGAAGGTTAATGCCGCTGAGAATATGACGGCTATTAGGAGATACTTATTGTTTGTGAACCCCACTTTGAAAGCATTCTTCGTTTCTGAGCGGCAGTTCCACACAATAACGAGCTCTTGCAAAGTAGCTTGAACAAACGCGAGAGTTCTAGCCTCTTCTAATGGTTCACCCCAAATGTAGTATGCAACATAGAAGAGAACTGCTGTCCCAACGAACTGTGTTACTAAGGTAGCTAGTATAGCGGCTAGTTTTCCGTGAAGTATACCTTCCCTCGGGTTTCTTGGAGGACGCTTCATAACGTCTTCTGAGGGCGGGTCTTGACTCAGCGCTATCGCTGGTCCACCATCAGTTACTAAGTTTATCCATAAGATCATACTGGCTGTGAGTGGAAGCTGTAAACCAAGTAGTGCGAATGTCCCAATGACGAATAGCTCATCGAAGTTGGATCTCATAAGGAAGAATGAAAACTTCCTGATATTATCGTATATTGCCCGTCCACTCTCAACAGCCTTCACTATCGTTGCGAAGTTATCATCCGCCAACACCATGTCTGCGGCTTCTTTAGTCACATCTGTGCCTGTAATTCCCATAGCAACGCCTATATCGGCCAGTTTGAGTGCGGGCGCATCATTTACGCCGTCACCTGTCATGGCGACGATGTGCCCCTTCTTCTTAAGTGCCTTCACTATTCGAAGTTTATGTTCTGGTGAGACTCTAGCGTAGACTGATACGTCTTCAACTATCTCTTCGAATTCTTCGTCGCTCATTCTGTCCAACTCTTCACCAGTTAACACTAAGCCGCTCTGCATCATACCGATCTCTTTAGCCACCGCTACAGCCGTATTTTTGTGGTCTCCAGTTATCATAACCGTCTTTATGCCTGCCTGTTGGCATAGTCGGTTAGCTTCCTTAGCCTCCTCTCTTGGAGGATCGATCATTCCAACTAAACCAAGGAAAACAAGGTCACGCTCTATTCTCTTATTAATTTCTCCCCTTGCATCTTGCTTCTCAAAATCCTCCGGTTTCATACCGACTAATTCCTTGAAAGCTACGCCCAAAACTCTGAGAGCTTCATTCCCCATATCCTCATTAATCTTAAGAATTTTTTTTCTCTCCCTATCACTCAATCTTCGCATTTCTCCATCCTTGAGGATTCGGGTACAACGTTTCAAAACCACTTCTGGGGCGCCCTTCATGAAGGCTACCAGTTTACCCTCCACATTCTTATGTACAGTTGTCATCCTCTTCCTTTCTGAAGTGAAGGGTATTTCATGGACGCGTGGACTCTTCTTCTCCAACTCTTCCTTTATGAAGCCTCCCTTCACAGCAGCAATTATCAATGCGCCCTCTGTAGTGTCGCCGATTACGTTTTTTCCGTCATAACTAGCATTGGTGCATAAGGAAGCACCGGTGAGAAGGAGACTTAACTCTCGATCTTCTTTCACATTAACCCTTTTACCTCCAACTAGAAACTCGCCTTTAGCCTCGTACCCAACCCCAGTGACTTCTACTATTTTGTCGTTCACGTAAATTTTACGAACAGTCATTTCGCCCTTCGTTAAGGTGCCTGTCTTGTCTGAGCAAATAATCGTTGTTGCACCAAGGGTTTCAGCAGAAGATAGCCTCCTCACTATGGCGTTTCTCTTCGCTAATTCCCTGGCACCTAAAGCTAAAGTAACCGTTACTACAGCTGGAAGACCTTCAGGAACAGCTGAAACAGCTAAAGCAACAGCAGTTAAGAAGTTCTCTATAATAGTTCCCGGTCTCGCAGGGTCAAGAACCTCCAAAACAAAGATTACAGCACATACAATAATTATTAGGATGCCCAACTTCTTTGCGAAGCTCTCCAGCTTAAGTTTAAGCGGCGTCTCCTTCTCCTCCACCGCCTGCACCATCTCGGCTATTTTTCCAAACTCACTCTTCATACCAGTAGAGGTTACTACAGCCTTACCACGACCATAAATCACATGTGTAGCCATGAAAACCATGTTTCTTCTATCACTCACGGGAGCATCCGAATCAATAGCCACTATTTCTTTATTCACTGGTGTAGACTCTCCTGTTAAGACTGCTTCGTTAGTTCTCAGATCCACAACCTCTATTAATCTGGCATCTGCTGCAACCCTATCTCCAGCCTCCAAGAGGAGAATGTCTCCCGGCACAACCTCCCTAGCCAGTATGAGCGTTTCTCTTCCGTCTCGAAGCACTCTAGCTTTCGGCGCTGTCAGTTTCTTCATAGCTTCCATCGCTTTCTCTGAGCGGTACTCCTGAATAAAACCGACTATTGCATTGAGAACCACAATCGTTGAGATTGTTATTGCATCTATGCTTTCTCCAACAAGGAAGGAGATGGCGGTTGCTATTAGAAGCATAGCTATGAATATATCCTTAAACTGATTAAGAAAGATCTTGAATGGACTTATTCTCTTCCTCTCAACCAGCTCATTAGGTCCATACTCTCTGAGGCGTTTCTCAGCTTCCTCTGAACTTAAACCTTTAGGGCTACTCTGTAGACTCCTTAAGCACTCCTCAATATCCATGGAATGCCAGATCTTCTCAGTCATCCTCCGCTACTTCCATTTTTTAATTTCGGATTATTAAGTCAGATTTTGAAGATATTCTTAAGGATTCTCTTTAATTTAAATTACTTAACCGATTCATAAAATCTTTTAATCTTTAATGGATCTTTTAAGTCTATAAAGTGGAATTTAGACGCTTATAAAGGCTACTCTGTCACGATCATTCATAGAGAGTGAGTTCGGATGAATGAAAGATATAGGTGGGTTATGCTTTCCTTAGCCTTTCTGACTGGTATGACTCTTCATTTAACATTATTCTCATACTCACCACTGATAGGCAACATAATATCCGACTTACATATTACGCATTTAGAGGCGGGCGCTGCATTTTCAGCTATGGTTGTTTCGTTACTGACAGTAAGGGTTCTCTGGGGATTCTTAGTTGATAGGATCGGTTTAGTTTGGATCATGAAGGCATCAACCTTACTTATAGGCGTATCAGGAATACTGAGAGGCTTCGCCTTTGATTATGTAACATTCATGATGTTCCAATTACTGATAGGAGTTGGTTTAGGAGCTATTTTGCCTTGCCTAACAAAGATTGTATCTTCATGGTTTCCAAGTGGAAGCAGAGGCCTACCGACAGGAATTTATGTAGCGGGTTTCCCGGTTGGAGGTATGATTGCTCTTACAGTGACACCTTTACTTCTGAACAATTCATGGGAGTGGAGAGGTATACTTCAACTTTATGGTGTTTGGTGCTTAATTTTAATGTGTTTATGGTGGTTTATAGGTAAAGAGCTGAAAGACTCATATTTAAATCAAAGAGCCTCGATTGGGCAAGTCTTTAAGAAGGTATTGCGATTAAAGTCTACATGGATTCTTGCGGGTATAATGATAATATCAATGGGAATCTATGATACGCTCACAAATTGGCTTCCATACATTCTTCAATCCTCCGGAGTACCCTTAGAGCAGTCATCCCTCATCACTCAGATGCTTCCCTTAGGCTTCCTCATATCAAGCATAACTGTAGGTGCAATCTCCGACATAGCGAGAAGTGTGAAGCCTCTCATTCTAATCTTCAGTCTCCTCAGCGGCATAGCAATTTACACATTAACCAACCTGAAGGTTGAGTTACTTATAATCTCTGTATTTATAGTAGGTTTCTGCGAGATGGCCTTACTTACAATAGTGTTAAAGATGCCTACTGAGCTTGAGGAAACGGTGGGAATGGAAGGAGGTGTTACAGGGATTATATCATCCATAGCTAATATTGGGCCGACGCTATTCCCAGTATTGATGGGTTACATTAAGGATGTGACTGGTTCCTTCACTCTAGCTCTGATTGTATTAGCTGTATTGGCGGTGACTGCGCCCTTGTTGGGCTTTCTTCTCAAAGAGGAATAGAAAACCCTCTGAGTTAATGCATCTAGAAGAGCCATGTATGACTATGTGTTTAACTTAGATGTCTGA